>JBAZRQ010000214.1:0-4900 GCA_041662925.1 Nocardioides sp.
CCCGCTGTTCGTCCAGCAACAGGTTGGCCACCGCTGGGGCTCGACCACCGCGCTCTACACCGGGGTGTCGGGCGACTACCGCAACCGCGTGCTGCGCCATGCCCTGGACGGCGCGTTTAGCCCACCGACCGTCGCTCCCGCTGAAAGGAATTGAGCAGTCATGACCATGCCGATCACGAAGACCGTGGCCTACCGCTGGCACCTGCGGAAGGTGATGAGCGACCACGGCCTGCACAACACCACCGAACTCGTGCCCCTGCTCGCTGACCGGGGCGTGGTGATGACGTCCACGCAGGTCTACCGGATCGTCACCGGCGAGCCCGAGCGCCTCAACATGCGGCTGCTCGCCGCCCTGTGCGACATCTTCGGCTGCACCCCCAACGACCTCATCGAGCCCTACGTCATCGCCACGTCCAGCCGCGGCCGCAAGACCGCTGCCGCCGCGGCGACGGCGGCACGCAGTAGCCCCGCGAGCAAGAACCGGCCACGCCGGGCCACCATCAGCAGCGCTGACGACGCCTGAGCTGAGCATCGGTGCCGAGGCGTGCCGCACTTCCCTGTTCGGAGTGCGGGCGTGCACGCAGCGGCCGCGCGCCGGGGGTGCTGATCTGCAGCTGCCACGAGAGGCGCCGAGCAGCCGAACAACTCGCCGCC
Organism: Nocardioides sp.; assembly: GCA_041662925.1. GTDB lineage: Bacteria > Actinomycetota > Actinomycetes > Propionibacteriales > Nocardioidaceae > Nocardioides. The sequence goes on from JBAZRQ010000214.1 coordinate 655, forward strand.
AAACGAGCCGACCAGCTCGCCATCGTGACCGGGCTGCTCGTCGCCCTCGACCAGACGGTGACTCGCGGGCTTGTCGGGGACCTGATGACTCGCGTTGCTCCCGCGGCCGGCGCCCGCGCTGCGCTCGCCCGCCACCTCGCCGCACATCCCGGGGCGTTGACCGCGGGTGGATCGCGGATGCCCAGGATCGTCGCCGAGTTCATCTACGCCGCCATCAGCGCCGGTGTGGACGGACTGACCGCGCCGGCCTGCGCGCTCTGCGGGCGCCCGCGCACGCTGCTCCACACCCACGGCGACGGTGAACGGATCTGCACGACGTGCTACGGCCGCCTCCGCACCGCGACCTGCTCGAGTTGCGGACGAGAAGGGCACCGCATCCGGTCGCACTCCGTCGACGGCCAGCCCGTCTGCCCCCGCTGCCACGACCGAGCCCAGCCGCCCGAAGTGTGCGCCGGGTGCCAACAGTCGCGGGGTCTGAAACGCTCCACCCTCGACGGGCTGGGCTACTGCCGCTCCTGCATCGCCCGGCGGGCACCGACCGAACCATGCTCGATCTGCGGCCGGGATCGCCGTGTCAACGCCCGCACGGCGGACGGCGACGCGGTCTGCACCGGCTGCTACGACAAGACCCGGACCGGCACCGTTCCTTGCGATGAGTGCGGGCAGGTGGTCCCACTCACCGCTCGCGCGGACGGGCGCATCGGCGCCGGGACCGGCAAGAACATCTGCGTCCGCTGCTACCGCAACCCCAAACGCGTGTGCGGCATCTGCGGGCGGACCCGGCGGGTCGCGTTGCGGGCCAATGACACCAGCCCTGACATCTGCCCGACCTGCTACCAAGCCCCGCTCGTCGACTGCTCCGTCTGCGGGCAGCACGCTCTCGGCCGCCGCAGCACCAAGGGCGGCCGGCCCTGGTGTTTCGGCTGCCAGGCGACCGACCGCATCGACCGGCTGCTCGCCGGACCTGACGGCGCCATCCCGCCCGGGATCAAGGAGGTCCGTGACGTGCTCGTCGCGACCCAGCGACCCCGATCCATCCTGAGCAACTGGGACCGCATCGAAAGCCTCACCCTGCTCGCACGCCTCGCGCGCCAGCACGACCAACTCAGCCACGAACTCCTCGACGCCGAAGGCGTCCGGTTCTCCGTCGGCTACCTACGCGCGCTCCTCGTCGCCGCCGGCGTTTTGCCCGAACGCGACGAGCACGCCACCCGACTCCGACGCTTCGCCGCCGTCCTCATCGACGAAATCGCCGACCCTCGCCACCAGCAGACCCTGGGACGTTACGCCCGCTGGCACGTCATTGCCCGCGCAAGACCGGATCGCCACGGCCACCTCAGTGCCGCGGTCGCCGACCGCTGCCGCCAAGAGATCCGAGCCGCCCAACGCTTCCTCGACCACCTCGCTGGGCGTGGCCGGACCGTCGACGACTGCACCCAAGCCGACCTCGATTCCTGGCTTTCGACACGACGCGCGACCCGGATCCGATTCCCACGCTGGCTCCTCGACAGCGGTCACCTGCCCGGCCTCGCTCTGCCCGACGCCGTCCCAGCGGCAGGACCCCGCAGCCACGTCGACCAGGACGAACACTGGGCACGCGTGCGCCGCATGCTCCACGACCAGGACGCCGCCAACCCCGAAGACCGCGCAGCGGCCTGCCTCGTCCTGCTCTACGCACAACCCCTCAGCAAGATCGTCTCCCTCACCACCGACGACCTCACCAATGGCGACGACGGCACCTACCTCAGGCTCGGCCCGGAGCCACTCCTACTGCCGCCGCCCCTGGACGCGCTCCTGACCTCGCTGCCGATCGCGAAACCGTTCGGCGCGGCCAGCGTCCTGGCTGACGAGCGCTGGCTGTTTCCCGGCAAGTGGGCCGGCCACCACCAGAACCCGACCTCCCTGATGGGCCGACTCAACCGGCTCGGCATCACAACAAGAGCCAGCCGCAACACCGCCTTGCTCCACCTCGCCTCGACCGTCCCGCCGGCCGTGTTCGCCAGCCTGATCGGCATCAGCATCGGCGCGGCCACGAAGTGGGCCGAATATGCAGGCAACAACTGGACCACCTATGCCGCGATCCGATCCGGGAATCGCGGCGCGAAGTAGCCCTGCATTGCGCCGGGGACCGGGGTTGCTGTCGCTACTCGCACCCGGTGTTGGGGTCTGGCGTCCCCGGGGCGGCCCGCCGGAACGACGCGCGCTGTCCCTGATCACCGCGGAACTCTGCCCGGTCGGGGCCAAGCACGACCCAGCTGCCAGAGGTCTCGTTCTCATCCCAACCGGGAGGCGGGTTGTGATCTCCCAGAGGCGGATCGGCCAGCCACAACTGACCATCGACGGTGACGCTGACGACCCCACAGTGGGACGGCACGGTCACCGACACAGGCGACCGGCAGGGCAAGGTCCCGCTCAGGAAGCTTGCGACCTCATTGTCTCCCTGGACCCAGAAGCGATCCGGCAGATCGAGGTCTCGCAGCAATCTGATCGAGGCGTCCCTGTCTGCGGTCACCACAATGCCTCCCATCTCGTCTGGGGCGCCCCCATGGATGCCTCGTCGAGTCGTCCGCAACAACCTCTGCAGTTCGATGCCCTCGGCATTGCTGAGGCGCCAGGCCGGGTTGGGATTTCCGGAGAAGATGTTGAGTTCGACGATGAAGCCGGCGCCCACTGGTGAGACCGTCCTTGGCAAGTCACAGGTCGGCGTCGGGGACGGGTTCGAAGTCGGGGCGAGCTCGACAGGTGTCGTCACCGTCTCGCCCTCGGCCCCCTCGGCCCCCTCGCCACCGAACTGCCACAGCAGGTCGTAGGTGCCGCCGGTGCCCGGCTTCACAGCCGGGGACCCAATCTGCATCTCGAAGTCGAGATGACTCTCTGCCGGGATCGAGTCCGGGGCCCGGTCGCAGTTCAGGTAGCCGGTCTCGACGGTTGTCAGGTATTGCATCCGGTAGTAGGGGCAGGGGTCCAGGGACACCGGCTCAGAACCCTCGTTCGCGATCCGCACAATGAACGCCAGTGGCTCACCGGCTCGCGCCTTCTGGTCGACGATCAATTGCAGATCGATCGGTTCTCCGGCGAGCGGCGGTGTGACGCTTCCGGGCGGCACCGGGTCGGGTCCGGGCGTCAGAGCAGCCCAAGGAATCACCGTTGGAGTCTGGCCGCTCGGGGGCAACTCCCCACCGTCGTCGGGGGCCAGCGCGGCGATTGCCAGGCTGGCAGCAACGATCGCCAGGACGGCGGCACCCCCTGCGGCAGCAGACGCGTAGTTTCGTCGCTCGCGCGCAGCGCGACGCTCGATGGTTGCCGCGTCCAGATCCGGCGGCTCGGGAACCGCGCGCCTCAGCAGCTCTCGCAGGCTTTGCTCACTCATGACTCCTCCAGGAACTCCGACACCCGCAGCGTCTTGAGCGCGCGTGCAGTCTGGCTCTTGACCGTCCCCACGCTGACGCCGAGCACCTCCGCGGTCTGGGCCTCCGTGAGGTCGTCGTAGAACCGAAGCACGATGACCGCCCGTTGCCCCCGCGGTAGCAGGGCCAGCGCCGACAGCACATCCCGGCGCACCGCAAGGTCCGCGTCGGCTCTCCAACCTTCGGGAAAGTCAGCCGTCGGCACCTCGCCCGTCCAACGCCGGCGGCGCCAGTCCGTGAACGTCGTGACCATGGCTCGGCGGACATACCCATCCACCGAGCCGTCTGCCGCGATCGTGTCCCACCGGCGCCAGCACTTCACGAGCGCGGTCTGCACGAGGTCCTCAGCTCGCTGCGCGTCACCGGTGAGCAGCCAAGCGCTCTTCCACAAGGCGCGGCCACGCGTCGCGACGTACTCCTCGAACGTCAGCGACACCTCCATGACCCCAGCCTCACCCATCGACGACCTCCTGGCCCTACAACGAGGCGGGCGCGGCAAATGGTTGTCGCCCTGCGCCGGGCGTCAGCCATTCAGCCAGTTGGATCATCGAACGTCGCCGGTAGGCGCCTCCGTGCAGCCCGTGGGCCTCGACGGAGCGGCCTGCGACGAGGTCGTCTACCCGGTGCCGTCACAGTACGTCGGGACCGACAACCACAACTGGCACGAGACCGGCCCCTACTGGTCCAACTGGCACACCGGCACCGACTTCTCCGCCCCCTGCGGGACCACCGTCTACGCCGCCCACGCCGGCACCATCGAGATCGACACCACCCAGGGCTGGGCCGGCCCGCAGCTGGTCAAGGTCACCACCGGCGCCGGGTCACTGACCACCTGGTAC
>JBAZRQ010000215.1:0-4869 GCA_041662925.1 Nocardioides sp.
GTGACCTCCTGACCGCCCTTGCCGTAGCAGAGCGGACCGGGGTCGGCGCCCGCCGACTGCGGCCCCACCTTGAGCGTCCCCTCCGGTGAGAGCCAGGCGATCGACCCGCCGCCGGCACCGACGGTGACCACGTCGATCATCGGGATCTTCGACGGGAACGCGCCGACCGAGCCCTCAGTGGTGAGCGTCGGCTCGCCGTGGATGACGACCGAGACATCGGTCGACGTGCCGCCGCCGTCGCTGGTCAGCACCTGGTCGAAGCCGGCCACCTTGGCGATCAGCGCCGCGCCGAGCGCACCCGCCGCCGGGCCGGACAGCACGGTCGTGATCGGCTGGTGCACCACCTCGTCGGCCGACAGCACGCCGCCGTTGGACTTCATCACGTAGAACGGGACCGCACGGGGGGCTCCGGAAAGACCCGCTGGGACGTAGTCCATCAGCCGCTGCTGGATGTTGGTGACGTACGCCGACAGGCGGGGCTTGACGGCCGCGTCGACGAGGGTGGTCATCGCGCGCTCGTACTCGCGGTACTCGCGCAGCACCTGGCTGCTGACCGACACGACGCAGTCGGGGTGCTCCTCCGAGAGCACTGCTCGCATCCGCTCCTCGTGCTCTGGGTTGGCGTAGGAGTGCAGGAAGCAGACACCCAGGGTGTTGACGTCGTGGTCGCGGAACCAGCGGGCGACCGCGCGGGCACCCTCCTCGTCGAACGGCCGGACCTCCGCACCCGTGACGTCGAGGCGCCCCTCGACGCCCAGCACGAGGTCACGCGGGACGATCCGGTCGGGCTTGACCCAGAAGTAGGAGTTGCCGTAGCCGTCGGGCACCGACTGCCGGGCGATCTCGAGCATCGCCTCGTAGCCGGTGTTGGTCACGAAGCCGAGCCGGTCGACCTTGCCCTCGAGCAGCTGGTTGGTCGCGACCGTGGTGCCGTGGCTGACCGCCGCGATGTCGTCACCGCTCGCCCCGACCAGCGCGAGCACCTTGTCGATGCCGGCCAGGAAGCCGTCGGCCGGGTTGCTCGGCGTCGACGGGGTCTTGGTCGTGACCAGGGCCCCCGACTCCTCGTCGAAGGCGACGACATCGGTGAACGTGCCGCCCGTGTCGATCCCGATCCTGATCCGAGGCATGCGTCGATCCAACCAGAGACTCAGGCGTCGGGCGCCCGCTCGTTGTAGACGCCCGCCGGCTCCTGGCCGGAGAGCTCCTGGATGGCGGCCATGATCTGGTCGGTGACCTCGCGCCGCGCGCGGCCGAGGGGTACGCCGTCGTACTGCCCGGCGACGTGGATCGGCTCGCCGAACGATACGGTCACCGGCACCACCTTGGGCAGCGACGAGCCCACCGGCTGCAGCCGGTCGGTGCCGACCAGGCCGACAGGTACGACGGGCACGCCGGCCGTGAGCGCGAGGTGGGCGACGCCGGTGCGACCGCGGTAGAGGCGGCCGTCGCGCGACCGGGTGCCCTCGGGGTAGATCCCGAACGCCTCGCCGCGCCCGAGCACCGCGAGCGCCGTGTCGAGGCTGGCGATCGCGGCCTTGTTGTCATCGCGGTCGACCGGCAGCATCCCCATGCCCTCGAACCAGACCCGCGACAGGGCGCCCTTGAGGCCGGTGCCGGTGAAGTAGTCGGACTTGGCGAGGAACGCCACCCGCCGCGGCGCCACGATCGGGATCACCATGGAGTCGGCGAAGCTGAGGTGGTTGCTGGCGAGGATCACGCCGCCGGTGGCCGGGATGTTGTGGACGCCGTGCACCGTCGGGCGCCAGATCGCCTTCGCGACCGGCGGGACGACGGGGTGCAGGACCCGGGAGAGCATGCGAGCAGTGTGGCGGTTACTGGTCAGTCAGCCGATTTGCCCGGTCCGTGGTCCGGGCGCAGCGTCCAGATGTACGGCGTGGTCGTGGTGACCTTGCGCAGGCCGGAGCGCTCCAGGATCGGGCGCGACATCTCGGTGCAGTCGCTGTGCAGGTAGCGCACGCCGCGGTGCATGGCCGAGGCGGCCCGGGCCGCGGTCATCGCCCGGTAGAGCCCGCGGCCGCGCCACTCGGGCAGGGTCGCGCCGCCCCACAGTCCGGCGCACTCGGTGCCGGGCACGATCTCGAGCCGGCCTGCCGAGATCACGACGCCGCCGGCCTGGGCCACCCACACCTCGGTGTTGCCCTGGCCGCGCTCGACGCGGTCCAGCAGCTCGGCCCCGTCACCCCCGCGCCCGAAGACCCCGGCCTGCATGGCGGCCGCCGCCTCGAGCAGCGCGACGCGGTCGGGGTGGTCGTCGATGCGCCGGATGACCACACCGGGCGGCGGCGGCGGCGCGTCGACCAGGGTCGCGGCCTCCCCGATCATCACGGTCTCGACCTCCTCGGGCACGAAGCCCAGGGCCTCCAGCCACTGCGGCAGCTCGGCCGGCAGGTCGTGCCCGCGGGTCTTCCACTCGAAGCTCTCCATCGCCGGGTCCGCCGCGTAGTGCGCGACCGTCTCGCGGACCAGCGCCTCCACGGCCGGTCGGTCGAGGCCGGCCAGCGAGCGGTAGGACACCAGGCCGCCGTCGGCGTACTTGCACCGCCACAGTGGGCCGGCCCGGTCCCAGCTCCGGGCCCCGGTCACCTCGGCCGCGCCCCGCAGCTGCTCGTCGTAGACGGTGAGCAGGGGGTCGCTCATGCAGGCTCCGCTCCGAGAATGGGTGAAATAGGCGAAGGGCCCTCGGGAGTATGAGTCACAAGGGCCCTTCTGGTGGCCGGTACTGGTGACGCTTCCGACCGATCCGGCCTTCGTGTCCGGTCCCACTGGCTACGTCACCCAGTCAGCGCCGCGAGTTGCCCCGCAGTATGAACCTTCTCTTCCGGCTGATCCCGCTCTCCCGGAGGAGTGCGTAAGAGAGTTCTACGCCTCCTAGGAGGGTGTGCGCAAGGGACTTTCCCCATATTTTTCGGGAGATTCTCAATGTTTCTAGGCGGGGGCTGAGCGGTACCCCAAATAGGTGAAGGGCCCTTGTGAGTATGAGTCACAAGGGCCCTTCGTTTTGATCGGTCCGGTGATGCATTCCAATCGACAGCGCTTCTCCTCCGGCCCCGGCAGCCTCATCACCCGACTACCGCGGCAGGTCCCCAGCAAGCTGGTTCTCCGCCGTCTGGACCCTCGTCTCCGAGCTGTCCCGCTCTCCCCGGGGGGAGTGCGTAGGGATAGTTCTATGCCCGGGCGGCTCCACCCGGCAAGGGACTTTGGTCACAAACTTCTGGTTCCACCGAAACTCCCCCGTCGCCCACAGGTCCGGGCCCGTTTGTCCACAGATTCGCCGCCCCTGTGCACAGGTTCTCCCCAGGCTCTGTGGAGAACTGGTCTGGACGCGGGGGCCGGTCCGCTGCGGCCGGGTCGTGTGCCCCAGAGTGCGCCAGGACGCACCCTCAGGCACACGACCCCTCAGCCGGGATCAGGTCGTCGCGATGACGTCGGCGACGACGCGGCCGAGCTCCGCTCCGGCGTCCTCCTGCAGGAAGTGGCCGGCGCCGGCGATGGTCACGTGCGCACGGCCGCGGGCACCAGGGACCCGTTCCTGGAAGACGGCCTCCCACCCGCGGGTGGCGGGGTCGCCGTCGGAGTAGCAGGTCACGAACGGCCGCTCGAACTGCTCGAGAGCCCGCATGGTGCGCCGGCCGATCCGGGCGCCGACGTCGTTGCGGGTCAGCGGCAGCAGCGCGATCATCTGCCGCATCCCGGCCGTGTAGCGCGGCTCGGGGAACGGCGCGTCGTACGCCGCCAGCACCTCGGGCGCCAGCGGCGTCGTGGTGGCGGCGCCGACGAAGTCGCTGGCGCGCAGCTCCGGCGCGCGCTGGGTGTAGAGCAGGTAGTCGACCAGCGACTCCTCGAGCACGACGCGCGAGTCGCCCACGCCGTGGACTGCCCAGGTGAGGCGGTCGGCCAGCCCGGGGTCGGCCGTGTGCAGGATGGTGTTGGCCGCGACGACGCGGGCGAACCGGTCGGGCTCCGCGGCCAGGACGCTCAGCCCGATCGGCCCGCCCCAGTCCTGGGCCACCAGGGTGACGTCGCGCAGGTCCAGCGCGGTGACGAGGCCGCGGGTCCACTCGATGTGGCGCGCGAAGGTGTAGTCGGTGGCGGTGGCCGGCTTGTCGGAGCGGCCGAAGCCGATGTTGTCCGGCGCGATCACGCGGATCCCCGCCGCGACCAGCTCCGGCACGACCTTGCGGTAGAGATAGGACCAGGTGGGCTGGCCGTGCAGCAGCAGCGCGACCGGTCCGTCCGCAGGCCCCTCGTCGAGGTAGTGCATCCGGAGCGGGGCGAGACCGTCGGCCTCGACGTCGACGTAGTGCGGCGGGAACCGATAGCCGGGCAGGTCCACGAAGTGCTCGTCGGGCGTGCGCAGGACCTCGCTCACGCGACCCCGCCGTCGCGCACCGTCTCGAACGCCATCTCGAAGGCCATCTCGAAGGCAGCTGCCACCTCGAGCAGCCGCCGCTCGGCGCCGTGGGGCGCGACGATCTGGACGCCGACCGGCAGCCCGGCCGGCGTGACGCCGGCGGGCACGGAGATCGCGGGGCAGCCGGTGACGGTGATGAAGTAGGCCGAGCGCATCCAGTCGAGGTAGGAGCCCATCTCGACGCCGTTGATCGAGGTGGGGAACTCCTGGTCGGCCGGGAACGGCGGCACCTGCGAGACCGGCAGCACCAGCACGTCGTAGGACTGGAAGAAGACCCGCATCGTCTCGGCCAGGGCAGTACGACGGGTGTAGGCCGCCGCGACGTCGGCGCCCGTGAGGGACTCGCCGGCCCGGATGTTGTCGGCGAGCGACTGCTTGAACGACGTCGGGTTCTTGCTCAACAGCCCACCGAACTTGGCCTGGAAGTGCCACGC
>JBAZRQ010000216.1:0-4863 GCA_041662925.1 Nocardioides sp.
GGCGCCTACGAGACCTCGATCGACCCCTACTTCTCGATCGCCCGGCTCTCCCTGCTCGACCGGGGCGGCGCCTTCGCGATCGCCCACGTCCGCGGCGGCGGCGAGATGGGCCGGCGGTGGTACGACAACGGCAAGCTGTTCGCCAAGCAGCACACGTTCTCCGACTTCGTCGCCTGCGCGCGCCACCTGGTCGACACCGGCTGGACCACCCCGGACCGGCTGGTCGCCGAGGGGGCCAGCGCCGGAGGCCTGCTGGTCGGCGCGGTCGCCAACCAGGCGCCCGAGCTGTTCGGCGGGATCGTCGCCGGCGTCCCGTTCGTCGACGTCCTCACCTCGATGCTCGACGCCACCTTGCCGCTCACCGTCACGGAGTACGACGAGTGGGGCAACCCCGAGGCCGACCCGGCGGTCTACGACTACATCGCCGGCTACTCGCCGTACGACAACGTCACGGCGCAGGCCTACCCGCCGATCCTCGCCGAGACGTCGCTCAACGACACCCGGGTGCTCTACGTCGAGCCCGCCAAGTGGGTCGCCCGGCTGCGGGCGACGGCGGTCGACCCCGACGTGCTGCTGCGGACCGAGATGGCGGCCGGGCACGGTGGGGTGTCGGGCCGCTACAAGTCCTGGCACGACCGCGCGTTCTCGCTGGCCTGGATCCTCGATCGGATGGGTCTGGCCTGACCCCGTGCTGGGCCGCTTGCGGGGGCCGGCATGTGGGTACCCCTGAGAAGTCCCTGAGAGTTGGCGACTTCCGCAACTCCTGGGCAATCCGAAGCGTCCTTGATGACGAAGGCTCTTCAGGTGGACCGGGAATCCTCGATCCTCCCCGAGCGTTGGGATGAAAAGCAGGGCGCAAGGTCGCCCCGCAGTGAGGAGGGTCCCCATGGCAGCACGGACCGCAACGGTCACCCGCGAGATCGAGGGACGCGACAGCGTCGGTCTGTACCTCGACGAGATCGCGCGCACTCCCCTCCTCGACGCGGCGTCCGAGGTCGAGCTCTCCAAGACGATCGAGGCCGGCCTGATGGCCGAGGCCCTGCTCGCGGAGGGCCGGGTCGGCCGGCGCAAGGGCGGGGCCCCCGGCTACGCCACCGAGGTCGAGCTCGAGTGGCTCGCCGAGGAGGGCCGCAAGGCGGTCGACCTGTTCGTCTCGGCCAACCTGCGGCTGGTCGTGTCGATCGCCCGCAAGTACGGCCGCGCCCAGATGCCGATGCTCGACCTGATCCAGGAGGGCAACACCGGCCTGATCCGGGCGGTCGAGAAGTTCGACTACACCAAGGGCTACAAGTTCTCGACCTACGCCACCTGGTGGGTGCGCCAGGCCATCACGCGCGGCATCGCGCAGCAGGCCCGGGTCGTCCGCCTCCCCGTGCACGTGGTCGAGGAGCTCAACCAGGTGGGCGGCGCCCGCCGCACCCTCGAGCGCCAGCTGGGCCGCGACCCGGAGCCGCACGAGATCGCCGTCGAGCTCGGCATGGACGTCGACCGGGTGCTCGACCTGATGGCCTGGGGCCGCGACCACGTCAGCCTCGACTCCCCCGTCGACGAGGACGGCGACACGTCCCTCGGTGACCTGATGGCGCAGGAGACCTCGCCGAGCCCCGACCTGACGGTGCTCGACGTCGAGGCGCGCGACCGGCTCAACAGCCTGGTCGGTCAGCTCGACGACCGGGCGGCCGACATCATCCGGTCGCGCTACGGCCTGGTCGACGGTCGCCAGCACAAGCTGGCCGACATCGGCGTCAAGCACGGCATCTCCGCGGAGCGGGTCCGCCAGCTCGAGCGGGAGGCGCTGCAGAAGCTGCGCCGCCTCGGCGACCCTGATCTCGCCGCCTGATCGAATCCTCCCCCCAACCGCCCCCCGGCCCCTCTCAAGCCGGGGGGTGCGTGCGTGCCAGCATGGTTGCGTGACCGAGATGAGGATCGCCCTCGACGATCTCCGCGACGCGGACGTGGTGGCGTTCCTGGAGGAGCACGTCACCCAGCTGCGCGACGTGACCCCGCCGGGCAGCAGCCACGCGCTCGACCTGGACGGGCTGCGCGCGAGCGACGTCAGCTTCTGGACCGCGACCGGCGACGACGGCCAGCTGCTGGGGTGCGCCGCGCTCAAGGCCCTCACCGCCGGGCACGCCGAGCTCAAGTCGATGCGCACCGCCGGCCACCGCACCCGCCAGGGCGTGGCCACCGCGCTGCTGTGCCACGTTCTCGACGAGGCCAGGGCCGCCGGCTTCACCCGGGTGAGCCTCGAGACCGGCTCGTTCGAGTTCTTCGCCCCTGCCCGCGCGCTCTACGCGCGGCACGGGTTCACCGAGTGCGAGCCGTTCGGCGACTACCGCCCCGACCCGCACAGCACGTTCATGACCCTTCAGCTGCGCCCGTGAGACCTGCGTAGATCTCCTCGACCTGCCGGCGCAGCTCCTCCAGGGAGCCGGTGTTGTCGACGACGTAGGTCGCGATCGCCAGCCGGTCCTCGCGCGACGCCTGCGAGGCGATCCGCGACTCGGCGTCTTCACGGGTCCAGCCGCGGTCACGCAGCATCCGCTCGACCTGGGTCTCGGCCGGCGCGTCGACCACGATCACCGCGTCGAAGGTGTCCGCCCGACCGGACTCGGCCAGCAGCGGGATGTCGTGCACCACCACCGCATCCTCCGGCGCTGCCTCCTCGAGCTCCACGATCCGCTCGAACACGAGCGGGTGGACGATCGCCTCGAGGGTGCGGCGCCTGGCCTCGTCGTTGAAGACGAGGACGCCCATCGCCGGCCGGTCCAGGTCACCATCGGCGGTGAGCAGCTCCTCACCGAACGCCTCGACCACGGCCGCGAGCCCGGGCGTGCCCTTCGCGACCACCTCGCGGGCCAGCTTGTCGGCGTCGATGACGACCGCACCCAGCTCGGCCAGGATCGCCGAGACCGTGCTCTTGCCCGAGGCGATGCCCCCCGTGAGTCCCACTCGCATGGCGTCACCGTAGCGCCGGGTCCGCCACCTCGTTCGTCGCCGTCGCCCGGCAGACGTCGGCCCAGGGGGTCGGCGCCAGCCCGAGCTCCCGGGTGATGGCGCTCGAGTCGAGCACGTAGGGGCGCTCGAACTGGTAGGCCGTCTCCCGCAGCTCGCGCATCATCGGCGAGAACCAACCCGCGGCGTGCAGCGCCCAGCGGGGCACGCCGTGCACCGTCACCGGCGGGCGGCCAACGGCGGCGCACACGTCGGCCACGGCCTGGCTCGAGGTGACCGCGGGGTTCGTCGGCGCGTGCCACACCCTGCCCCAGGCCCGCTCGTCGGTCGCGACGGCGGCGAGCGCCCGGCCCATGTCGCGCACGTCCGTGAAGCTGTGCGGCTGGTCCGGCCTGCCGATCATCCAGACGCTGTGACCCGAGAGGGCACGCGGTGTCACCATCGGCACGTGGGCGCTGGTGATCCCCGCACCCATGTAGTCCGAGCCGCGCACCTCCACCGCGCGGATCCGCCCGGCCTCGTGCGCGGCCAGCGCGTCGGCCCACATCTGCGCGCGCAGCCGGCCCTTGGTGCCCGGAGCGGCGTCGGGCATGCCCTCCACCATCGGGACGTCCAGCGGGCCGTACCCGTAGAGACAGGATGCGGTCACCAGGACGGCGCCGCTGCGCTCTGCGGCCTCGAGGAACGCCGCCGCGACCGGCGGCCAGTACGTCGACCACACGTCGTACGACGGAGGGTTGATGCAGTTGTAGAGCGCGTGCGCGCCCCCGCCCACCCCCTCCGACATGGCCAGCTCAGTGAGCCGGTCGGCGTCGGCCGCGTCGGCCGCCACCCGTTCCACGCCGGCCAGCTCCGGGCCGGTGCCGGACCGGCTGGCGAGCACCACGTCGTGCCCCGCCGCCACCAGCTCGCGTGCCGTCGCCAGACCCACCGGGCCGGCGCCCACCACCACGTGTCGTTGCCTCATCGTCCGCTCCTCGGCTCGAAACGAGAGCACTGCTCTCTGTTGACGTCAGCCTGACATGCCTCGGCAGGCAAATCAAGAGCAGTGCTCTCGTTTGTTTGCGGCGCTCTCAGAAGTGCGCCAGGATGGGCAGGTGAGCGACACCCCGGCCCCTCGCACCGCCCGCGCGATCGCCCGGGCCGAGCTGACCCGCGCGATCCTGGACAGTGCCTCCCGGCAGCTCGCCGAGATCGGTCCGGCCGCGCTGTCCGTGCGTGCCGTGGCGCGCGACCTGGGCATGGCCTCGTCAGCCGTCTACCGCTACTTCCCCAGCCGCGACGCGCTGCTGACGGCGCTGCTGATCCAGGCCTACGACGACCTCGGCGCCGCCGTGGAGGCTGCCGACGCCCAGGTGACCGAGCGCGCCGACGTCGACGGCCGCTGGACCGGGATCTGCCATGCAGTGCGCGACTGGGCCAACGACCAGCCGCACCGCTACGCCCTCCTCTACGGGTCCCCCGTCCCCGGCTACGCCGCCCCCGACGACACCGTCACCTCCGCCACCCGGATCACGGGGGCGCTGCTCACGCTGTTCCGCGACGCCCAGGCGGCGGGGCTGCGCCCGAAGCCGGCCCGGCCTCTCAGCCGGGCCGAGACGGCCTCGATCGAGCCGGTCCGCTCCTCGGTCGAGCCCCACCTCGACGAGGAATGGTCGATCCGCGGGCTGGTCGCCTGGGCGACGCTGTTCGGCACCATCTCCCTGGAGCTGTTCGGCCACATGTACCGCGGCGTCCTCGACTACGACGCCCACTTCGCGCAGGTCGTCGACCAGCTCGCCGCAGACCTCGGACTGGCGTGAGTCGGGTGGAGCTGTCCGAGGGCACGCGGGTCGCGTTGCTGGTCCCCGGCTCCCACGCCTACCTCGGCGCGGTCATGTCACTGCTCGCCCGGGGAGTCTTCCCGAT
>JBAZRQ010000217.1:0-4824 GCA_041662925.1 Nocardioides sp.
GGAAGTCCTTTGTCGAACTGGCGGATCGCCCACTCCTTCATGGGCGTGGGCGTGAGGTCGATGACCTCGGACCCGACCGCGAGCACGGGGGAGGAGGCAGGCTTCATCAGGGACGCGACGAGGTGACCGGTCGCCATTCCCACGAGGGTGGCCAGCAGCCCGAAGATGGCGTACTGCAGTCGGAGTCGCATGGGGAGAGTTCGGCACCACCAGCCGAACGGATTGGCGTGCGGCAGGATGTGCGCCATGTCGAACGTCACCCCCGAGAGCGCCGAGCTGGTCCACTACGAGGTCGTCGACGGGGTCGCCACGGTGACCCTGGACTCGCCCCACAACCGCAACGCGCTGTCGCGGCAGCTGGTCCGCGAGCTGTTCGCCGCGCTCCAGCGGGCCGACGTCGACGACGCCGTCCGGGTCGTGGTCATCGCGGCCACGGGCCGGGTCTTCTGCTCCGGCGCCGACCTCTCCGAGGCGTCCGAGGGCGGGATGGAGGAGGGCGCGCGGGTGCTGGTCGAGATGCAGCGCCTGATCGTCTCCCACGCCAAGCCGGTCGTGACCAAGGTGCAGGGAGCGGTGCGTGCCGGCGGGATCGGGATCGTGGCCGCCTCCGACATCGCGATCGTCACCGAGGAGGCGACGTTCGCGCTGACCGAGGTCAAGCTCGGTCTCGCGCCCGCCGTCATCTCCCTCACCGTGCTGCCCCGGATGACGTCGCGGGCGGCGGCGCTGACCTGCCTGACCGGGGAGACGTTCACCGGCGTCGAGGCGGCGGAGATGGGCCTGGTCACGAAGGCCGTGCCGGCCGCGGAGCTCGACGACGCCGTCGCCCGGGTCGTGGCCTCGCTCGCCACCGGCGCCCCTCAGGGCCTGCGGGAGACCAAGCGCCTGCTCGCCCGCGACCTCCTCGCCCGGATCTCCGACCAGGGCGAGGAGGTGGCGCGCCTGAGCGCCACCCTGTTCGGCTCCGACGCGGCCCGCGAGGCGATGACGGCGTTCCTCTCCCGCAAGGGCTAGACCGCTGGGCAAAATCCCGTTCGCCCGGGAGACGGTGTTCCCCGCCCCATGTAGATTGAAGAGGTCTGATCAGGGGCAACAGACGCTCGTAGACGAGCACACGGCTGGGGGGCCGACGACCATGTCGTCAATTCGCGCGCACGTCCATCTCTTGCTCGGGCTGCTTCTGGCTGCCTCCGGCGCGACAGTCGCGGTGTCGGTGGGCGGGTCCGCCGGGGCCAGCACGCCCACGCCGGCGTCGTGCGTCACGACGTACCAGCCACTGGGTGCGGCCACCGGGTGGACCGAGTTCATCGAGGGCTCCGGGTCCCGGGGCTCGGAGTCCGAGGGGTCCATCGCCTGGGGCGGCAACCTCAACGCCAGCGGGATGACCGTCGGCACCCGGCTCCAGTCAGCGGCCCACCAGACGACCCTGGTGGTGGCCGGCACGCACGGCAGCTTCAACCTGCAGAAGGGCAGCGCCTACGTCGTCCCGGCGACCGGCGTCAACTTCAACGGCGGTGGGCACTACCTCGCCGCCAACCCGATCGACTTCGCGGCCGCGTTCGCCGACCTCAGGACCCGCTCGGCCGGGCTCGCCACGGCCACCGCCACCGGCACCGCCGCGCTCGGCGTCGTGGGCGGCCAGAGCTACCTCGTCCTCACGGGCACCGACCCCGACCTCAACGTCTTCTCCCTCACCCCGGCCCAGCTGGCGTCCGGCGCCGGCATCGCCTACGACGTGCCGCAGGGCGCCGGTGTGCTCGTCAACGTGTCGGGTGCCGCGGTCACGCTGCACGGGCAGATGTGGATCAAGCACAACGGCAGCTTCAGCCAGGTCAACGACAACGTGATGGCGCACTGGCCCGAGATCCTGTGGAACTTCCCGCAGGCCACCACGGTCACGATGAGCTTCGGCAGCGCCTGGGGCGGCAGCATCCTCGCGCCCGACGCGGCGCTCAACGTGAGCAGCGTCGGCCACACCATCGGCCAGGTGATCGCCAAGACGTTCTCGTCCAACTACGAGACTCACCAGCTGCTGTACCCGTCCTCGCCCTGCCTGCCCCCGGTCCCGAACGCCGAGAACCCGTCGATCTCGCTCGACAAGACCGCCTCCGCGATCACCGACCTCGACGGCAACGGGCCCGACGCCGGCGACACGATCACCTACACGTTCGAGGTCACCAACACCGGCGACGTCGCGCTCGACCCGGTGACGGTCACCGACCCGATGTTCCCGGGCCTGACCTGCCCCGCCGGGGCGCTCGCGGCAGGGGCGTCGGTCAGCTGCGCGCCGCAGACCCACACCCTCACGGGCGCCGACGTGACCACCGGGTCGGTCGACAACACCGCGGTCGCCGAGGGCACGTCACCCGGTGGCACCACGGTCGACGACGACGACTCCACGTCCACCCCGGTCGTGCCGACCTCCGGGCCCGCCAACGTCAAGGTCACCAAGGTGGTCGACGACACCACGCCGACCGTCGGGCAGGTCGTCACCTACACGCTCCAGGTCACCAACCCCGGTGCCAGCGCCGCCGACGCCGTCGTGCTGACCGACGTACTGCCCTCGGGGGTCACGTTCGTCTCGGCCGACGCGCCGTGCACCTACGCCGGTACGACGGTCACCTGCGCGTTCGGGACCCTCGCGCCGGGCGCCACCCGCACCGTCACGATCAAGGCCACGGTGACCGCCCCGCCGGCCGTGCCCGCGCACGCGCACCAGATCGACATCCAGAAGACCGAGGCGCACGTCGACCTCGACCCCGCGCAGTCGCGCACCGTCTCGGTGTCCTGCCCCACGGGCTACCTGGTCACCGACGGGTCCGGACGGATCGACCATGTCGACCAGGGCACTGGCACCCTCGACCAGATCCACATGACCGCCTCGCACGCGGTGGGGACCGGCGGCTGGGCGGTGACCATGGTCAACCACGCCGCTGGTCGCGCCCAGGGCAAGGTCTTCGCCGTCTGTGCCCGCCAGCAGACCGAGACCGTCGACGGGCACAGCCACGACCTGGTCGTCAGCGCCCCGGTCACCGAGACCCGCGTCCTGCCCGCCGGCCGCACCGACGTGACGCTGTCGTGCGGCCCCGGCCGGACCCCGGTCACCCCCGGCTACGTGCTCGACGGCGTGGCGCCGGTCGTGACGTCGTACCCCTCGGGCACCACCGACTGGACGTTCTCCGTGATCCGCGACGACGCGACCACGGGCACCTTCGAGATCCGCTGCCTCGACCGGTCGGTCACCGACGTCGACGGCCACGTGCACGACCTGAGCCTGGTGCCGGTCGCGCAGACCGTGACCGTGGCGCCCGGCCAGACCGCGGAGGTCACCTTGACCTGCGCCGACGGCAGCAAGGGCATCGTCGCCGGTCACGACCTCGACGAACCGCTCTACGACCTCGGCAACGACCCGCGGCCGATCATCCGGGTGTTCAGGCTCTACAACCCGACCGCCGGGCCGCTGGGCGCCCGCCTGTGGCTGATGTGCCTGGGCCTCCGGACGGCCTCGGCCAGCGGCGGTGAGCCGGTGGTCAACACCGCCACCGTCGCCACCACCTCCACGGAGACCACGACCGCCGACAACTCCGCCAGCGCGTCCTTCCGCGTGACCTCGGGCGGCACCGGCCTGCAGCTGGCCGCGCCGGCGGTCCGGGTCAGCGGCGCCACCACGCGTACGTCGGTGACCTGCGCGACCGGCGGCGCCTACTGCACCGGCACCATGCGCCTGGTCGCCACACGGCGCCTCGTCGTCCGGGGCCAGGTGGTCCGCCGCGGCACCCTGCTGGCCCGCACGACGTACCGCGTCGCCGACGGTGCGCGCGTCACGCTGCGCCTCCGTCCGACCGCCGTCGGCGCGAAGGCGCTCCGCTCGCCGCGGCTGACCCGCGCCAAGCTGCTCGCCGGAGGGACCGCGACCTACGTGCGCGTGCGCCGCTGACGGCACCGGGGACCTGCGGTTTGGTCACAAACCGCAGGTTTCCTGGGCCCGGATCTGCGGTTGGTGACCAAACCGCGGCCCCCCGGGCCGCCAAGTCCGTACGTGACGCCCGGCCGCCGGCTCCGTTGTTACTCAACGCTGGGACAACCGTGGCCCCGTCGTTTCTGTGGCGTGGCAACGGGCTCCGTAGCGTTCAGGGTGTTGGTGGTACCGGGGGGAATCGCCGACACGCCGGGACCGGAACGCCGCGCGTCTGGGGGGATCGCGGAATCCGACGGGACCGGACCAGCACGGAGGCCCCGCTCGAGGCGCACCTGGGGGCGCGCCCAGAGCGGGGTCTCCGCCATTTCGCTCGGCTCGCCAGGCTCAGGCGCCCGCACCCGAACGCCCCGGTCATCGACAGGACCGGGAATCGTTCGGATCGCCGGGGCGGCGTATAGGCTTGAGAACTTGCCCGGCCGTCTCTCGGTGCGTCGGGCCTCGGATCGTCGGTGCTGAGGGGCCACAAAAGTTGACTGAGGAGCTGGTCGAGCGCGAGGTCGCTCGCGAACAGGGCTTCGTGGACCGCGTCTACGTCCAGCTGCAGGACTCCGCCGAGGCGGCGCGGCAGCTGGCCCGCGAAGGCCACGACCGCGGACGGCTCGGCCACGAGGGCGGGCTCGTCGAGCGCGACGCCATGGTCTTCCAGGCGGCCAAGCGGATCGCGCAGCTCGACGCCGCCCACGAGGGGCTCGTCTTCGGGCGCCTCGACCTCCAGCACGACCTCGACCCCCACCCCCGCTACATCGGCCGGATCGGCCTGCGCGACGCCGACCGCGACTCGCTGCTCATCGACTGGCGCGCGCCCGCGGCCGCCGTGTTCTACCGGGCCACGGCCGCCGAGCCGC
>JBAZRQ010000218.1:0-4815 GCA_041662925.1 Nocardioides sp.
CGACTGCGGCGGCGTTGACGTCTGCAGCGGGTACGTCGGACGCCGCGCGGTTGGCGGCGGGCTTGGTCGGGCTGTCGAACCACTCGCAGGCCGGCGGGTGACGCAGCACCGGGTCGGCCCGGTCGTACTCGCTGCAGGTGAGGAAGCCGGCGTCCTTGACCGGCGCGCCCGGCAGGAACACCGAGCCACCGTCGGTGCAGGACAGCGGCAGGATGAAGTTGTCGTCCTGGCTGCCGTCGGCGTAGATGTTGTCCTGCCAGCAGTTGCCGACGCCCTGGTCGTCCCACCAGTGGTCCATGCCGTTCTCGAGCACCTTGCCCTCGGGGGTGCTGCCCATGTGGTTGTCGGTCGTGTGGTTGTGGTTGGACGTGTCGTAGAGCTTGGCGGGGTCCATCTCGTCGCGAAGCGGAGCGGGCACCCAGAACTGCATGGTGCCGACGCGCCAGTTGTCGTAGATCCAGTTGTGGTCGGTGGAGTTGTAGTTGCCGCCGGCGATCAGGACGCCGGTGCCGACCGGGGTCGGGACGACCGGGCACACGGTGCCGTTGATGTAGCCGCGCTCGCGCATCGGCTTGTCGCAGACGCCCTGGTCGACGAACTTGGTGTACCAGTTGGTGTTGTTGCTGTAGACCTCGTTGTGGTCCCAACGGGCGTGGTCCTGCGGCAGGCCCGGGTGGCCCGGGAACAGCGAGTCGGTGGCGATGCCCGTGGCGTTGTCGTAGAACTCGTTGTGGTGGGCCCAGATCGAGTTGCCGGCCGTGCCGGAGTAGCCCAGCGTGTTGTGGTGGCTGCGGTTGTTGCGGATCTCGATCGCGTAGCGGGTGACCTCGAAGTTCGGGTTGTCGCCGTTGAGGTCGGAGCCGGAGCCGGGGTAGATGCCCGAGTCGCCGTTGTAGTAGGCGTCGGAGCGCTGGATCAGGCCGTGGTCGCTGGCGAACGCGAGGATGCCGTACTCGTCGTTGCCGCGGGTGATCAGCCGGTCGATCACGAAGCCGTCGGTCTCCAGGACGTAGACGGCGTTGAACTCCGCCTGCTGGAAGGTCATGTTGGCGATGTAGGAACCGCCGGCCCGGTCGAGCCGGATCGCGTTGAGCTTCTGGAAGTCGTTGTCGACCACGACGTCGCTCATCCGGCGGCCGGTGCCGACGATCTGGGTGCCGCAGAAGCGGCTGTCGCAGGCGATCGAGCCGTTGTCGGGGGTCTGGTCGCCGAAGATCGAGATCAGGTTGAGGTTGTAGGGGCAGCGGCGCTGGTCGGCGTAGGACAGCGCGATCGGGTCGGTCTCGGCCTCCGCCTCGGCCGCCAGCCCGTCGGGCGCCGGCGTCTCGGGGGAGGAGATGCTGCCGATGTACTGCGAGCCGAGCAGAGGCTCGTCGGACTGGGTGCCGAGGTGGGAGCAGTAGGCGCTGCGCTTGCGCTGGCCCCACTTGCGCTCCTCGTAGACGCCCGGCAGCACGTAGATCGACGTCTGGCGCTTCTTGATCGAGCGCACTGCGTCCTGGATCGAGTGGAACTCGCAGCGCTCGAGGAGGCGCAGGCTGCGCTTCTTCGCCAGCCCGGCCGGCATCGCCTTGATCCTGCGCTCGCTGGCCGCTCCCTTGCAGACCACCCGGCTGCGGGGGTTGTCGTAGCCGAGGAACTTCGGGACCTTGCCCTGCCCCTTCGGGAACTCCGCGGGGCGCTCCTCATGGGCCGCTGCGGAGGTCTGGCCGACGAGGACCAGGCCGCTCGCGAAGAGGGCGGGGACCACGAACAGGCAGAGGGCGAGTCGACGGAACCGAGACATGGGCGATCCTTTCGTTGCCCGCCCAACGACCGCGATGTGACCCGGGTTACGCGTCGGTAGGGGAGACTCGGGGGGTGAGTCGCGTGATCGTGGTCGGCGCCGGGGTCGTGGGGCTGTCCTGCGCGGTCCGACTGCTCGAGGCCGGGCACCGGGTCGACGTGGTCGCCCGGGACCTGCCGCTGGAGACGACGTCGGCGGTCGCGGCCGCACTCTGGTACCCCTACCGCGCCCTGCCACAGGACCGCGTGACCGCGTGGGCCGCCACGTCGTACGGCGCCTTCGAGGCGCTCGCGTCGTCTGCTCCGGACGCCGGGGTGCGGATGATGACCGGGACCAGTGTCGTGACCGCGACCGAGACCCCGCCCTGGTGGTCCGGCGCGGTCCCGACGCTGTCCCGCGTCGCCGACGGCTGGTCCTTCGAGGCGCCGGTCGCCGACATGCCGGTCTACCTGAGGTGGCTGGCCGCCCGGGTCGAGGCGCTCGGCGGGACCATCAGTCGACTCAACCTCCGGTACCTGCCCGAGGGCGCAGACGTGGTCGTCAACTGCTCGGGCATCGGCTCACGGCTGCTCGCGTCGGACCTGTCCGTCGTACCCGTGCGCGGGCAGGTGGTCGTGGTCGGGCAGGTCGGGCTGGAGCACTGGTGGCTGGAGAGCTCCGGCCCGACCTACGTCGTCCCGCGCACCCACGACATCGTCCTCGGCGGCACCGACGAGGAGGGTGACTGGAGCCGTACGCCGTCACCCGACACCGCCGCCCGGATCATCTCGCGGGCCTCGGTGCTGGTCCCTTCGCTCGCGTCGGCGCGGGTCCTGCGGCACAAGGTGGGGCTCCGGCCCGCACGGCCCGTCGTACGGCTGGAGCGGGAGGGCCGGGTCGTCCACTGCTACGGCCACGGCGGCGCCGGCGTCACCCTCAGCTGGGGGTGTGCTGACGAGGTGTGTGACCTCGTCCCCTGAGGTGGGATCGGCGTTAGCCCACGAGGGCCCTTCCTAGGCAGTAGATTCAAAGCGTGGTGGCCCGACTGCAATCGTCGCTCTTCCGGCTCCTATTGGACGCCGCGCCGGACGCCACCGTGATCGTCGACGAGAGCGCCACCATCGTGCTGGCCAACGCCCAGGTCGCCAACGTCCTGGGCTGGTCGCAGGACGAACTGGTCGGGCAGCACATAGAGGTGCTGGTGCCCGACAAGCTCCGCGAGGTCCACCAGGAGCGGCGTACGGGCTTCCTCGGCGCGCCGATGGCGCGGCCCATGGGTGTCGGCCGCAACCTCTTCGCGCGACACAAGGACGGTCACGAGGTGCCAGTCGAGATCTCGCTGTCGCCCCTGGAGACCGACTCGGGCGTCCTGGTCACGGCTTCAGTGCGCGACATCTCCGACCGGCTGCGCATCGAGGAGGAGGCGACCCGGATGCGCGAGGAGATCATCGCCACCGTCTCTCACGAGCTGCGTACGCCGCTCACCTCGATCATCGGCTACGCCGAGCTGCTCGCGGACCTCGACGACACTGAGCTCGGGCCTCGTGCCCGCGGGATCCTGGAGGTCATCCGGCGCAACGCCGCCCGTGAGCTGCGCCTCGTGGACGACCTGCTCACGATGGCCTCGCTGGACGAGGAGCGGCTCCAGATCACCCTGGCACCGGTGGACCTCCTCGAGGTGGTCCAACGGGTCGTCGTGGACCACGCGCCCGGGGCGCGGGACGCGCAGATCGAGGTGCGGTTCGAGGGCGACTCGGTTCGGCCTGTCTACGGCGACTTCATCCGGCTCGTCCAGGTCGTCGAGAACCTCCTCACCAACGCGCTCAAGTTCACCGGTCCCGGTGGGGTCGTGACGATGCGGGTCTCCGACGCCGGGTCCATGGCCCTGGTCGAGGTTGCCGACACTGGAGCCGGGGTCGCTCCCGAGGAGGTGCCGAAGATCTTCCAGCGCCTCTACCGCGGCTCGGACGCCGTGGCCTCGCAGGCGCAGGGTGCCGGGCTCGGCCTGCCGATCGCGCAGAAGATCGTCCACGCGCACGGTGGCCGGATCGACGTCACAAGCGAGATGGGGATCGGCACCGTCTTCCGCGTCCACGTGCCGTACGCCACTTCGCGCCCGTCGAGGTCCCTGGGCTGACGGGGTCACCCTGCTGCGTACAGCAGCGCCACGAAGGCCACCAGGCCGACAAGGGCGAGCACGACGCCGACCCGTCCCCGGGTGCGGCCCGGCCCGTAGCGGGCGATCGCGTAGGCGACGGGCGTGCCGACGAACCCGATCGGAAGCCACACGAGACCCGCGGCCCGTGCCCAGTTGGGCGGGTCGACCACGTCGCTGAGGCTCAGCACGTAGGTGAACGCCGTGGCCGCCAGGAAGAGGCACCCCAGCACCAGGGCGACGGTCCCGGCGCGGAGGGAGCTCAGGGCCAAGCCTGTGGGTCGGGTGTCCGTGCTCACCTCTCTCACCTCCACTCCTGTCTCCATTCTCGCCGCGGATCTGGTTCGCGCACGGGTCGGAGGGCATCACTCGTCGGGACCTGGGTCACCCAGGGTGCGCGGGTGCCTGGACGTGCCGATGACCCCGCCGGTGGCGGGGTGTCGGTGCGGTCAGGGTCGTCGACGGCGCTGGTCGTCGAGGGGTTCGGTGCCGGTGTGGTCGCGGCGGTAGAGATGCCCGTGGGGTGAGTGCCACAGGTAGGTGCCGCGCTGACGCCGCGCCGCCCGCACCCAGTCGCGGCCTTTGCCCGGTGGTGCGCCGGCGACGCAGGCAGTTCGTGCGTGGCCGGGTCTGTATACGCCTGAGCCGGGCGCCTTGCGTCGCGAGCTGCCTGCATCGGGCCCTTGGGCGTGCCGATGACCCCGCCAGTGCTGCTGGTGGCGGGGTGTCGGGGCGGTGTGGTCAGGGTTCCCCGGTGAGTGGTTCGGTGCCGGTGTGGTCGCGGCGGAACAGGTGTCCGTGGGGTGAGTGCCACAGGTAGGTGCCGCGGTCGAGGACGTCGTAGGTCCACCCGCCGTGGGTCTTGATCCGGTGATGCCCGCGGCAGAGCAACGCG
>JBAZRQ010000219.1:0-4790 GCA_041662925.1 Nocardioides sp.
TAGTGGTGGCACTCGTCGATGACGACGTAGCTCAGCGACCCGAGGAACGCCGACCACCGGGCGTGGCCGGGCAGCAGGGACCGGTGCAGCATGTCGGGGTTGGTGAGGACGTATTCGGCGTGGTCGCGCGCCCAGTCGCGCTGGTCGCGCCCGCTGTCGCCGTCGTGCGTGGTGACCCGGAGGTCGAGCCCCAACGCGGTCAGGCCGGCGAGCTGGTCCTGGGCGAGGGCCTTGGTGGGCGCGAGGTAGAGCACGGTCGCGCCGCGCTGGCCGCGGGCGCCGCGGCCGGCGCGGACCGCGGTCAGGGCAGGGAGCTGGTAGGCGAGGGACTTGCCGGAGGCGGTGCCGGTGGAGAGGACGACGTGCTCGCCGGAGTGGGCGAGCTCGGCGGCCTGCACCTGGTGGAGCCAGGGCCGGGTCACGCCGCGGGCGACCAGGGCGTCGCGCAGGTCGGGCGCCACCCAGCTCGGCCAGTCGCCGAAGACCGCCGCCCGCGGCGCCAGTGTCTCGACATGGGTCAGCCGCTCCTCGCGCCCGGGCACGGCGGCCAGGCGGCGTACCAGCTCGGAACCGCTCCGGGAGAGCGGGCTGGTGGTGGACGGCACCCGCCGATTCTCGCAAAGACCACCGACACCGGCCGTCGCCGCCGTCGTTGTGGAGAGAGTAGGTTTTACTTCTTTGTGCGGACGAGCGATCGGCGTGGTTTCATATTCCTGGCCGGGTATCGGGCAGGCTGCCCGCTCTCGCTGTCTGAATACTGTGCTTCCTGGGAGAGAACGTGGACCTGACTCTTGATACGCGCGAGGTCGGTGGTCGCACCATCGTGGCCGTCGGCGGCGAGATCGACGTCTACACGGCTCCCAAGCTGCGTGACCGGATCACCGAGCTGGTCGCCGACGGGGTCTACGACCTCGTCATCGACATGGAGGCCGTCGAGTTCCTCGACTCCACCGGTCTGGGCGTCCTGGTGGGTGGCCTGAAGAAGGTGCGCGCCCACGACGGCTCGCTCCAGCTGGTCTGCAACCAGGACCGGCTGCTCAAGATCTTCCGGATCACCGGCCTGGCCAAGGTCTTCGTCATCCACGAGTCGGCCGAGGCCGCGCTCGCCTGACGCACCCCCGTGCGACGACCTGCGTCAACCCGTCAGGCTCCGGCCTGTGACACGTGAGCGTTGTCACCCACACCTCTTGCGCTGCACCCCCCTGCGCGTGCGTAGACTCCGCCACGTTCCGTGACCTGAGCCACATCACGCGGCTCGATCCCACTTCGCAGGAGGAAGCACATGACCGGGATCATTCCCGCTGTCGTGGACGTCTCCGGCGGCAATCTCGTCCTGGTCATCGTCGTCGCCCTGATCGCGCTCGGCGCGTTGGCGATGGCGTTCATGTTCCGCCAGGAAGTCCTTGCTGCCGGTGAAGGCACCGACAACATGAAGAACATCGCCCAGGCCATCCAGGAGGGCGCCAACGCCTACCTGACCAGGCAGTTCAAGACGCTGGCGATCTTCGCCGCGATCGCGTTCTTCGCCCTGCTGGCGCTGCCCGCCGACGAGATGTCGGTGCGCATCGGCCGGTCCATCTTCTTCCTGGCCGGCGCCGGCTTCTCCGCCGCGGTCGGCTACCTCGGCATGAACCTCGCCGTGCGTGCCAACGTCCGCGTCGCCGCCGCCGCCAACGAGGTCGGTGGCCGCGAGCCCGCCATGACGATCGGTCTCCGCACCGGCGCCATGGTCGGCATGCTCACCGTGGGCCTCGGCCTGCTCGGTGCCAGCATCGTGGTCATCCTGTTCAAGGACCAGGCGCCCCTCGTGCTCGAGGGCTTCGGCTTCGGTGCCGCGCTGCTGGCCATGTTCATGCGAGTCGGCGGCGGCATCTTCACCAAGGCGGCCGACGTCGGCGCCGACCTGGTGGGCAAGGTCGAGCAGGGCATCCCCGAGGACGACCCGCGCAACGCGGCGACCATCGCCGACAACGTGGGCGACAACGTCGGCGACTGCGCCGGCATGGCCGCGGACCTCTTCGAGTCGTACGCCGTCACCCTGGTCGCCGCGCTGATCCTCGGCTCGCAGGCCTTCGGCGACAAGGGCCTCGTCTACCCGCTCCTGATCCCCGCCATCGGCGCGCTCACCGCGGTCGCAGGCGTCTACCTCACCCGGCCCAAGGTCGGCGAGTCCGGCCTCACGACGATCAACAAGGCCTTCTACCTCTCCGCCGGCATCTCCGCGGTGGCGAGCGTGATCCTGTCGTTCGTCTACCTGCCGACGAGCTTCAGCGACTTCGAGGGCCTCGGAAACAACACGCTGGAGCAGATCTCGGGCGCGCCCGAGGGCAACCCGGCGCTGATCGCCTCCATCGCCGTGGTCATCGGCATCCTGATGGCCGCGGGCATCCTGGCGCTCACCGGCTACTTCACCGGCACCGAGTACAAGCCGGTCAAGGACGTCGGCAAGTCGTCGCTGACCGGTGCCGCCACCGTCATCCTGTCCGGCCTCTCGGTCGGCTTCGAGTCCGCGGTCTACACGACCCTGGTCATCGGCTCCGCCGTGTTCGGTGCGTTCCTCCTGGGCGGTGCCTCGCTGACCGTCTCGCTGTTCGCGGTGGCCCTCGCCGGCTGCGGGCTCCTGACCACCGTCGGCGTGATCGTCGCGATGGACACCTTCGGCCCGGTCTCCGACAACGCCCAGGGCGTGGCCGAGATGTCGGGTGACGTGAGCCCCGCGGGTGCGCAGATCCTGACCGAGCTCGACGCGGTCGGCAACACGACCAAGGCCGTCACCAAGGGCATCGCCATCGCCACGGCGGTGCTGGCGGCCACGGCGCTGTTCGGCTCCTACGCGACGTCGGCGATCGAGGCCCTCGAGGACGCCGAGGCTCTCGACGAGCTCTCCGGGTTCTTCGTCTTCGACCCGACGGTCCTCGTCGGTGTGCTCCTCGGCTCGGCCGTGGTGTTCCTGTTCTCCGGCCTCGCGATCAACGCCGTGGCCCGTGCCGCGGGCGCGGTCGTCTACGAGGTGCGCCGCCAGTTCCGGGAGATCCCCGGGATCATGGAGGGCACCGGTCGTCCGGAGTACGGCAAGGTCGTCGACATCGTCACCAAGGACTCCCTGCGGGAGCTGACCACCCCCGGCATCCTCGCCGTCCTGGCGCCGATCGCAGTCGGCTTCGGCCTCGGCGTCACGGCGCTGGCCGGCTTCCTCGCCGGCGCGATCGGCACCGGCACCCTGATGGCCGTCTTCCTGGCCAACTCGGGTGGTGCCTGGGACAACGCCAAGAAGCTGGTCGAGGACGGCCACCACGGCGGCAAGGGCTCGCCTGCCCATGAGGCGACCATCATCGGCGACACCGTCGGCGACCCGTTCAAGGACACCGCCGGACCGGCGATCAACCCGCTGATCAAGGTGATGAACCTGGTCTCGCTGCTGATCGTCGGCGCTGTCGTGTCGCTGAACTTCGGCGAGGACGAGAACGACGCCGTCCGGATCATCATCGCCCTCGTGGCGACGGCGATCATCGTGGGCGCGGTCTACGTGTCCAAGCAGCGCGAGTCGGTCCTGGGCGACGACGCCGGCACCCCGCCGGCGCCGACGCCGACCCAGCCGGTCGTCACGGACCCCACCAGGCCCACGCCGACCGTCTGAACCACCCGCTCCACCGCTGACCCGTCAGAAACTTTCTGACGGGTCAGCGTCATTTCTGGTGAGTTTCGGACGGGTCAGCGCGATTCTCTGTGAGTTTCTGACGGGTCAGCGGAGGACCTTGAGCACGACGGGCTTCGAGCGGGAGGCCTTGAGCGTCGAGTCGCCGGCGTACCGGGCGGTCAGGGAGTGCTTGCGGGGCTTCAGGAGGGGCAGCCTGACGATGCGTACGCCGTTGTCGGAGCGCCGCACGGTGTAGGTCTTGAGCAGCTTGCGGCCGTCGTAGATCCTGACCATGCCGAAGGGCTTCAGGCCGGCGGCGGTGAGCGTGATCTCGAGCAGCCCCTTGGCGCCCTGCCTGATCACCTTCTTGGGCAGCGCGAGCCGGGTCGTGGTCGCGAGCCTGGCCACCTGCACCGGCCCGGCCGCGGCGACTCCGGGGGCGTACCCGGGACGAGTGGCGGTCACCGCGAGCGCCAGGCTGCGGCCGGCGTCGACCGCGCGGAGCACGTACGTCGAAGCGGTGGCGCCGGGGACGGCCACACGGTCGCGGTACCACTGGTAGGCGAAGGTCGGCGTCGGCGTGCCGTCCCAGGTGCCCGGTGTGGCGGTGAGGACCTTGCCGACGACGGGCGTGCCGGTGATCGTCGGGGGTGCCGTCGCCGTGATCGGGTCACCGAGCACGCCGGTGACCGGGGCGCTGGTCGACGCACCGGAGGTCAGCAGCGGGACGGCACCGGTGGCGACCACGGTGAGCTGCTTGCCGACGTCGACGGGGCGGACCGTGTAGGTCTCCGCGGTCGCGTCGGCGATCGCGACGCCGGACTGCTGCCACTGGTAGGTCGTCGTGGCCAACGGGTTGCTCCAGGTGACCGTGGCGGTGAGCACCTGCCCGACCTTCGGCGTGCCGGTGATCGCGGCCGGGGTGGTGGCGGTGATCTCGGTCCCCGGGACCGGGATGTCCGGGATGCAGATCTCGGGCAGTCCCGGGATGGGATTCGGCAGGCAGGTCTCGGCCGCGGCGGGCGCGGCCGTGAGCGTGAGGCAGCCGGCGGTGAGCACCCCGCCGGCGAGGATGGTGCTCAGGACGCGCGCGATGTTCGACATGGGATCCCCATCTGCTCCACGGACGGGTGTCGGCCGCCTCGCTTGGCAC
>JBAZRQ010000220.1:0-4783 GCA_041662925.1 Nocardioides sp.
CCCGGCAAGCGGGTCCTGCTCGTGCACCGGCCCAAGTACGACGACTGGTCGTTCCCCAAGGGCAAGCTCGACCGCGGTGAGCACACCACGGCCGCGGCGGTCCGCGAGGTCGCCGAGGAGACCGGGCTCCACGTCCGCCTCGGCCCGCCGCTCGCCAGCCAGCGCTACTCGACCGGCACGCGGATGAAGACCGTCCACTACTGGACCGGCCGGCCGGTCGGTGACCACGACGTCAGCGGTTACCTCGTCAACGCCGAGATCGACGACCTGGAGTGGCTCGAAGCCTCGGAGGCGGCCGACCGGCTCTCCTACGACTACGACCGCGCCACCCTGGCCGAGGCGCTCAAGGCGCGGCGCCGGACCACGCCCCTGATCGTGCTGCGGCACGGGCCGTCGCGCTCCCGCAGGGCCTGGCGCGGCGACGACCGGCTCCGGCCGCTGCTGCAGGCCGGCCGCGTCCAGGCCGAGCGGCTGGTCCCGGTCCTGGCGGCGTACGGCGTCAGCCAGGTGGTCACGTCCAGCAGCGTGCGCTGCCTGGAGACGGTCACGCCGTACTCCCACACGACCGGCTGGCCGCTCGTGCCCGACGACCGGCTCAGCGAGGAGGACTCCTCGGCCAAGGGGGTCCGCCGGGTCGTCGAGGACCTGGTCGGCGACGTAATCCTGGACGACCGGGCCGCGGTGCTGTGCACCCACCGGCCGGTGCTGCCCGACGTCTTCGACGCCCTCGGGATCGACGACCCGAAGCTCGCCGTGGGCGAGATGCTGGTCGCGCACCTGCGCAAGGGCGTCGTCGTCGCGGCGGAGCGGCATCTGCCGCGCTGAGCCGGGCCCGAGTCAAGCCCACCCGGCGTTGTTCACGTGACCGTCGTCTCATCTCCGGCAGCCGGTGGCCAACTGGCTGGGCCGAGTTCACCCCTCGTTCACCGACGACCCCGGAGCCATACACCTGCGCTACCTAACTTCGAGCCGTCACACACACAAAGACATCAGGAGATACGAAGTGAAGCGCACTTCAATCCGCCGGGCGGCCCTGCCTGGCATTGCAGCCCTCACCCTCGGCCTCGCCCTCACCGCGTGCGGTGGCGACGACGGCGGCGACGGCGGCGGCGACGGCGTGTCGGGCAGCGTGGCCGTCGACGGCTCGTCGACCGTCTACCCGATGAGCAACACCGCGGCGGAGTTCCTTCTGGAGGAGAACCCTGACATCGATGTCTCGGTGGGCTTCTCCGGCACCGGCGGCGGCTTCGAGAAGTTCTGCGCCGGCGAGACCGACATCTCCGACGCCTCGCGTCCGATCAAGGACGACGAAGAGGTCCCCGTGTGCGAGGAGAACGGCATCGAGTTCACCGAGCTCCTGGTCGCCACCGACGCGCTCACGATCGTCGTCAACCCCAACGTGGCCGTCGACTGCCTCACCACCGACCAGGTCATCGCGCTCTTCGGTCCCGGCTCCAAGGTGACGAACTGGAAGGACCTCGACCCGAGCTTCCCCGACCAGGACATCGCGGGCTTCATCCCGGGCACCGACTCCGGCACCTACGACTACATGGCCGCCGACGTCGTCGGCGACGAGTCCGAGTCGTTGCGTGAGGACTTCGAGGTCTCCGAGGACGACAACATCCTGGTCCAGGGCGTGGCCGGCACCGAAGGCGCCGTCGGGTTCTTCGGCTACACCTACTACGAGGAGAACGCCGACAAGGTCAAGGCGCTCTCGATCGACGACGGCAACGGCTGCGTCGCTCCGTCCGCCGAGACGGCTCAGGCCGGGGAGTACACCCCGCTGGCGCGCCCGCTGTTCATCTACGTCGACAACGCGAAGTACAACGACAACGAGGCCGTCGCGGCCTACGTTGACTTCTACATCGAGAACCTGACGACGATCGCCGAGACCGCGCAGTACATCCCCCTCAACGAGGAGGACTACGCCGCCACCCAGGAGGCGGTTGCCGGAATCGCTTCCTGATCACCGGATATAGCGAAGAATAGGCAACATGGCCGACACTGCGGCAGCACAGGCAGGCCCGCCCTCCGGGGCGGGCCTGCCCGCTGCACCCCCGGACCTCAGCCCCAAGTTCCGTCCCGGCGAGCAGCTGATCAAGCTGGTCCTGGTGCTGTCGGCAGTGACCTCGGTGGCGATCACGTTCGGCATCATCGCCGCGGTGATCGAGCCGGCGGTCAAGTTCTTCGACGAGGTCCCGTTCAGCCAGTTCTTCGCGACCGAGGACATCGGGAGCAAGGAGATCCGGCCGGCGGTCGTCCCGCTGATCGTGGGCACCTTCCTGACCACGGTGGTCGCGCTGGCCCTGGCGGTGCCGCTCGGCCTGGGGGCCGCGATGTACCTCTCGGAGTACGCCTCGCCCCGGGCCCGCAAGTGGCTCAAGCCGACGGTCGAGCTGCTCGCCGGCGTCCCGTCGGTCGTCTACGGCTTCTTCGCCGTCTTCTTCGTGACCCCCGTCGTGCTGAACGGGTGGCTCGGCCTCGAGGTCAACTTCACCAACTCGCTCTCGGCGGGTCTGGTGCTCGGCGTCATGATCATCCCGACCGTCGCCTCATTGTCCGAGGACGCCCTCTCCGCCGTACCCCAGGCCCTGCGCCAGGGATCGCTGGCGATGGGTGCCAACCGCATGCAGACCACCCTGCGGGTCGTGCTTCCCGCGGCGCTCTCGGGAGTGGCTGCTGCCGTCGTACTCGGGCTCTCGCGCGCCGTGGGCGAGACGATGATCGTGACCATGGCCGGTGGTGCGGTGAAGAACATGTCGCTGGACGTGGGCGAGCCGCACATGACCATGACCGCGTTCATCGCCATCACCGCCGGCGGTGAGAACCCGGTCGGCTCGGTCTCCTACAACATGCTCTTCGCAGTAGGCCTGCTCCTGTTCATCATGACGTTCATCATGAACGCGATCAGCATCTACTTCGTCCGCCGATTCAGGCAGGTCTACTGATGAGCCTCGTCACCGACACCGCCCGGGAGTCCGTGGCGGCCACGCTGACCGGAGAGCGGCGGCGCGACCGCAACGTCGGCTCGATCGTCTTCCTGGTGGCCCTGTGGTTCTCGCTGTTCTTCGGCGTGATGGTGCTGATCGCGCTCATCGTCGACACCGCGATCACGGGGGCGCCGCGCCTCGACCTGAACCTCCTCACCCAGTACGAGTCCACGCTCCACAAGGACGAGACCGGCTTCCGCGCCGGGATCCTGGGTACGGTCTGGCTGATGGGGGTGACCGCCCTGTTGGCGATCCCGCTCGGCATCGCAGCGGCCCTCTACCTGGAGGAGTTCGCCGACTCGACGCGCTGGTACAACAAGATCATCGAGATCAACCTGCAGAACCTCGCGGCCGTCCCGTCGATCATCTACGGCATGCTCGCCGTGGCGATCATGGGGGTGCTCGGCTACACCTACAAGGGGATCGTGCTCGGTGGCTCGCTGGCGCTGGCGCTGCTGATCCTCCCGGTGGTCATCATCACCACCCGCGAGGCGGTGCGCGCCGTACCCCGTGAGATCCGGGACGGCTCGCTCGCTCTGGGGGCCACCGTCTGGCAGACCACCTGGCGCAACACCATGCCGTCGGCGGTCCCCGGTATCGCCACCGGGACCATCCTCGGTCTCTCCCGAGCCATCGGGGAGGCGGCACCACTCGTGATGCTCGGGCTGGCCACGGTGCGCGCCGACCCCACTGGTGTCGAGAGCAAGGTGACGGCGCTGCCGATCCAGATCTTCTACCTCTCCTCCGCCCCGCAGGAGGAACTGCAGGTGGCGGCCTCGGCTGCGATCATTGTGTTGCTCGTCATGATCCTGGGCATGAACGGCCTGGCCATTTTCATCCGCAACAAGTTCCAGAAGACCTGGTAGGAGCCCCACATGTCCAGCCACCCCGCCACCGCGTCCACGCGCTCGGCGAACTCCGACGGTCGTGAGATCTCGATGATGGCCGGCGTTCACAGCGACGCCGAGCGCGAGATCCCGGACGTCCCGCCGGACCCGGTGATGGAGGCGCTCAAGCTCAACGTCTTCTACGGCGACTTCCACGCGGTGCACGACGTCAACCTGACTTTCGGCAAGCACGAGATCACCGCGCTGATCGGACCGTCCGGCTGCGGCAAGTCGACGGTGCTGCGCTGCCTCAACCGGATGAACGACCTGGTGTCCGGCGCCCGCGTCGAGGGCGAGGTCACCTACCACGGGCAGAACATCTACTCGCGCCAGGTCGACCCGATCGCCGTACGCACCCACATCGGCATGGTCTTCCAGAAGCCCAACCCGTTCCCCAAGTCGATCTACGACAACATCGCCTACGGCCCGCGGGTCACCGGCATGAAGGTCGACAACATGGACGACCTGGTCGAGGAGGCGCTGCAGGGCGCCGCGCTGTGGGACGAGGTCAAGGACAAGCTCAAGCAGTCGGCCTACGGGCTCTCCGGCGGGCAGCAGCAGCGCCTGTGCATCGCCCGCACCATCGCCACCAAGCCCGACGTGATCCTCATGGACGAGCCGTGCTCGGCGCTGGACCCGATCGCCACCTCGCGCATCGAGGACCTGATGCTCCAGATGCGCGACGACTACACGATCATCATCGTCACCCACAACATGCAGCAGGCCGCCCGCGTCTCGGACCGTACGGCGTTCTTCACCGCCCGCCCCGACGAGACCACCGGCAACCGCACCGGCCTGCTCGTCGAGTTCGACCGCACCAGCAACATCTTCGCCAACCCCAACGACAAGCGCACCGAGGACTACATCTCCGGCCGCTTCGGCTGAGTCGTTCTCGGCAGGTCGTGT
>JBAZRQ010000221.1:0-4769 GCA_041662925.1 Nocardioides sp.
CGAAGCCGCCGGTGGCGTTGTAGGACCAGTCCTCGGTGGTGCCCGTCGTGTCGTAGAGCTGCCAGCCGTGGATGTTGGCGTAGCCGTTCTGGGCACTCATCCGGGCGCCGAGCTGCTTGAGCGCCTCCTCGTCGGGGGCGTCGCCGACCGGCAGGCCGTCATGGCCGATGGTGCTGGGGTTGACCCCGTTGGGGCGCAGCACCAGGTTGGAGAAGGTGTGGTTGGAGATCAGCATCGTGACCTGGCGGCTCGACACGAGGTCCTGGATGTTCTTGGTCTCCGGCTCGGAGAACGGGCCGGCCCCGCGGTAGGTGGGGTCGGCCGCCGTCTCGCTGGCGCCGGGTCCACCCCAGAAGCCCCCGTAGTTGCGGTTGAGGTCGACGCCGAGGCCGTAGCCGCCGTTGCTGTTGAGGGTCAGCGCGCAGGTGCCGTCGGGGGTGTCCTGCCCGTCGACGACGCGGCAGTTCTTGCGCTTGTAGGTCTGGCCGGGGGTGGCGAGCACCGACGCCGTACCGCCGAGCGGGTCGGCGGGGTTGAGCGCGCGCAGGTCGACGTACTCGCCGTCGGTGCGCGAGAGGTGGAACCCGTCGACGTTGACGATGGGTACGACGATCACGCGGGCCTTGCCGAGCAGCTCGGTGATCCGCTGGTTGCGGCCGAAGCTCGTGGCCAGGTCGATGGCGAACTCCATCGACAGCTCGCCCGAGGGCCACTCGCGAGCGTGGTGGGCGCCCATCAGCAGGAACGTCGGCTGACCGCTCAGGGGCTTGCGCACGTTGCGGCCGATCTCGACCCCGTAGATCGGGCGGCCGTCCAGGCTCGGGCGCTTCAGCGCGAACCGCTTGACCAGCGTGGGGTGCGTGCGCGCCAGCGCGGCCATGTCGGCGTTGTAGTCGGCGAGCGTGCGGTAGCCGGTGCGGCCCGACGGCAGCCGCGACGCGGGGACCCGGGCGGCGTAGGCCTCGTCGAGCTCGGCGATCTGGACACCCCGGGCCACCAGGTCGGGGATGCGGACGTCGAAGGTGAAGCCGGCGCCTGTGAGCAGGGCCAGGTCGGCGGGGGTGTGGAGCACCACCTCGATGTAGTCGTGCCCGGCGTGCTCGGTCAGGTCCAGGCCGAGCTGCTGCAGCCGCTGCTTGTCCGCCCGGGTGGGGGTGTCGACCGTGACGAGCTGCGGAGCGAAGCCGGCCACCTCCACCGCGCGGGGCGGTGTGGCCTGGGTGGGCTGCGCGAGCAGCGTGGCGCACAGCGCGAGGGCCGCGCCGGCGGCGGCCAGGGCGGGGCGGGTGCGAAGCGGGCTGCGGACCATGGACGAGACTCCTGATCGGGTCGTTCGGGACACTTGTCAGACAAACGTGTCAAGGGGCCGAAGGTCACGGGAGACGTGGGTCCCGGAACCCTTCGGGCGACTCACGAGTAGCCACTAGGGTGAAGTCATGCCGATCGCTACCCCTGAGATCTATGCCCAGATGCTCGACAACGCGAAGCAGAACGCTTTCGCTTTTCCTGCCATCAACGTCTCGTCGTCCCAGACCCTC
Organism: Nocardioides sp.; assembly: GCA_041662925.1. Taxonomy (GTDB): domain Bacteria; phylum Actinomycetota; class Actinomycetes; order Propionibacteriales; family Nocardioidaceae; genus Nocardioides. Next base: position 1,539 of record JBAZRQ010000221.1, read on the forward strand.
AACGCGGCCCTCAAGGGCTTCGCCGATGCCGGGTCCGACGGCATCATCCAGGTCTCCACCGGAGGTGCCGAGTACTTCTCCGGCCCCTCGGTGAAGAACATGGTCACCGGCTCGGTCGCGTTCGCGACGTACGCCGCCGAGGTGGCCAAGAACTACCCCGTGCAGGTCGCCCTTCACACCGACCACTGCCCCAAGGGCAAGCTCGACGGCTTCGTCCGTCCCCTGATCGAGATCTCCGCCGAGCGGGTCAAGCAGGGCGGGCTGCCGCTGTTCCAGTCGCACATGTGGGACGGCTCCGCCGTACCCCTCGACGAGAACCTCCAGATCGCGCGCGAGCTGCTCGAGCAGTGCGCTGCGGCCAACATCATCCTCGAGGTCGAGATCGGCGTCGTCGGCGGCGAGGAGGACGGCGTCGTCGGCGAGATCAACGAGAAGCTCTACACGACCCCGGCCGACGCGCTCGCCACCGTGCGCGCGCTCGGCACCGGTGAGTTCGGGCGCTACCTGACCGCGCTGACGTTCGGCAACGTGCACGGCGCCTACAAGCCCGGCCACGTCCGGCTGCGGCCCGAGATCCTCCAGCACGCGCAGCAGGCCGTTGCGACGGAGCTGGGCCTCGAGGCCGGCTCCCGGCCGTTCGACCTGGTCTTCCACGGGGGCTCTGGCTCCCTGCCCGAGGAGATCGGTGCGGCCGTCGACTACGGCGTCGTGAAGATGAACGTCGACACCGACACCCAGTACGCCTTCACGCGGCCGGTCGCGGCCCACATGTTCCAGAAGTACGACGGCGTGCTCAAGATCGACGGCGAGGTGGGCCACAAGAAGGCCTACGACCCGCGTGCCTGGGGCAAGGCGGCCGAGGCGGGCATGGCCGCTCGCGTCGTCGAGGCCTGCGAGAACCTGCGCTCGTCCGGCAAGGCGCTCAGTCTCTGACGGCGAAGCCTTGGTGACGGGGCTGCTCGAACATCAGTGACGCGAGCAGCCCCAGCACCAGGATCGCCGGCGGCAGCAGCATCGCCTGAGCCATCGCCTCGGCGAACGGACCCTGGACGAGGTCCGGGAGCTGCGAGGCCCCGCCCTCGGGCGTGAAGCTCGTCGGCAGCCCCTGGGCGGTCAGCCGGGAGTCGATCAGCACGGCGATGCCGGCCGCGCCGAGCACGGCGCCGACCTGGCGGGTCGCGTTGTAGACGCCGGCGCCCGCACCCGCCTGGTGCAGCGGCAGGTTGCGGGTGGCGGTCGCGGAGTTGGGCGCCCAGACGCAGGCGTTGCCGAAGCCGAGCAGCGCCATCGGGAGCAGCAGCTCCCAGATGGCGGCGCCGGGTGTCATCGCCGCCGAGAGCCACAGCAGCGACCCGATGATCGCGGTGAAGCCGACCCCGGTGATCAGGCGCGGGTGGACGGTGTCGGTGAGCCCACCCACCGACCTGGCCAGCCCGATCGTCATCAGCGCCATCGGCACGAGCAGCATCGCGGCCTGCGTGGGGCTGAGGCCACGGACCAGCTGGGCGTAGAGCATCAGCGGGATCACCATGGCGGTGATCGCGAAGCCCATCGCGGAGATCGCGACGTTGGCGAGCGAGAAGTTGCGGTCGCGGAAGAGCTCGAGCGGGATCAGCGGCTCCTTGCGGTTGAGGTGCTGCCAGAGCACGAACGCCGTGAACACGACCAGGCCGAGGATGATCATCCGCCACACGGTGACCGGTCCGGTGATCGTGCCCCAGTCGTACTGGTCGCCCTCCTGGATGCCGAAGACCAGCAGGAACATGCCGGCGCCGCTGAGTGCCACCCCGAGCCAGTCGAAGCGGTGGGTGTTGGTGGCCAGGGTCGGCACCAGCCGCCACGCGAGCACGAACCCGACGATGCCGACCGGGATGTTGATGAAGAAGATCCACTCCCAGCCGAGGCCGTCGACGAGCAACCCGCCCAGGATCGGGCCGACCAGCGTGGCCACGCCGGCCGTCGCGCCCCACAGCGCCATCGCCTTGCCGCGTCGTACGGCCGGGAAGATGCGGGTGATGATCGCCATCGTCTGCGGCGTCATCATCGAGGCCCCGAGTCCCTGCACGACGCGGGCGAGGATCAGGCCGTCGATGGTGCTGGTCAGGCCGCACACCAGGCTCGCGAGCGTGAAGACCGTCAGCCCGGCGAGGTAGAGCCTCTTCGGCCCGTAGCGGTCGCCCAGGCGGCCGGTGATCAGCACCGGGACGGCGTAGGCCAGCAGGTAGGCGCTGGTCACCCACACGACGCTGTTGACCTCCGCGTCGAAGTCCTTGATGATCGCCGGCGTCGCCACGGACACGATGGTCGAGTCGACCAGGATCATGAAGAAGCCCAGGCACAGCGCGAAGAGCGCGGGCCACGGGTCCTTCTCGTCGCTGGCGGCGGCGGACGCGTGGGCCTGGGTCACGGCGTCAGTCAACACCCCGCCTGGGACACTCGTTCCATGAGTCACATGGACCTGATGGCCGGACCCCCTCCCACCCACCTACCGGTCGACCCGGCGAGCGCCGAGCTGGCCGCCGCGGCACCTGCTGACGTCGTACGCCGGCACCCGGAGTCGCCGGCCGCCTGGGCGGCCCTGGCGGGGGAGGCCCGCGACGGCGGTGCCGACGACGTGACGGTCTACGCCTACGCCCGCGTCGGCTACCACCGCTCGCTCGACAACCTTCGCCGCAACGGCTGGAAGGGCCACGGCCCCGTCCCGTGGGAGCACGAGCCCAACCGCGGCTTCCTCACCTGCCTCGCCCTCCTCGCCCTCTCCGCCCGCGCCATCGGTGAGACCCACGAATGGGAGCGGTGTTCGGAGTTCCTGCGCGACTCGAGCCCGACCGCCTTCGACGCGCTGCTTGGCTGACACTTGTAACTCAGTGTTCGGTGCACTACATGGGTGACTGGTCACTGTGGGAGTGGACCGGACACTGAGTTACACATGGCGGCTCACGCGCCACGCTGGGCGCGGATTTCTGCGGCCGCGCGGACAAGACGGGCCGGCAGCTCATCGCCGAAGCGCGCGACGGTCACGTCGTACTCTGCCTGGAGACGCCGCTTCGCACGCTGGCGTCGCTCACCCCAGAAGTCCTCCCAGATGATCCGGGAGACCCCGAGCCCCTCGGCTGCGATCTTGCGCTCGCGCTTCTTCTCCGCCCAGATGACGTCTTCTGGTCGCTCAGCGAACCCGCCGTCCTCGATGCGGCGGTACTTGATGAGACCGTCGAACTCGAAGATGTGGCA
>JBAZRQ010000222.1:0-4764 GCA_041662925.1 Nocardioides sp.
TGATCGGGTTGGACAGGCCGTTGAGCCACTCCACATCGTCGCAGACGGCGTGGCCGACGAAGCGGCTCGTGGGGTTGGCGAAGGAGAAGCTGCGCGCCGACGCGGCGGCGGACAGCTTGCTGTTGAGCAGGTCGGCGGTCTGGTTGAGCCGCGTCTCCTCGGCCGGGGAGAACCACGTGGCGGCGTTGCAGTCCTCGCCCATGAAGATCCGGGGGTAGCCGACCACGACCACCTTGGCGTTGGCCGCGCGGGAGCGGATCGAGGAGTAGAGCGTGGTCAGCCGGCCGGGCAGCGTGTTCGTGATGTAGGCCTGGGCGGTGTCGATCGCACCGTCGCAGTCGCCGGCCCACCACGGGGTCGCGCACTCGGTGAGCACGTCGGCGAAGCCCGCGTCGTTGCCGCCGACCGAGATCGTGACGTAGCGCGTGGTGCTGCTCAGCGCGCTCAGCTGGGTGTTGGTGACGTCGGTGATCTTGGCGCCGGAGCAGGCCCGGAAGTTGAGCGTGTAGCCCTTCTGGGCGGCCAGCAGGCTCGGGTAGGCGTAGGTGGAGCGCTGGCACGAGGTGCCGTCGTCGACGTAGGAGCGGGTTCCGGTGCCGGAGGCGTAGGAGTCACCGAGGGCGACGTACGACGGGCCGGCGGCCTGGGCGGGTGCGACCGGCGCCAGGAGCCCGGCAGTCGCAGCGAGGGTGGTGAGCGCCAGCAGTGCGGCGCGGGCGGGGCGAGACAGACGTGTGAGCACTTCCGAGACCTCCGAGAAACCCGGGCGCCACCTTGATGTGGCGCGGGTCACACACCTTGCCAGTTCCAGGCCGCTACCAGGAAGACCAGAGGGAACCTCCGTCCGTCGCGCCGGTGACCAGGTCCTCCACGTGGTCGCGGAACCGCGGGCAGGTCGCGATGTCGTGCGCTCGACAGCGCAGCGCGTGCTCGGTCATCTCGCGCGAGCGCTGCATCTCCTGCATCCGCCGGTCGAGGTCGACGATGTGGTTCTCCAGCACCTGGTGCCGGTCCCATGACTCCGCGTCGAGCAGCACCAGAATCTGGTCGAGGGTCATGCCCGCGGCCTTGCTCCGCAGGATCACCGCCACCCTGTAGACGTCGTCGCGGCCGTAGCGGCGCCGGCCGCCACCGTCCCTCGCCGGTGCCAGCAGACCGACGTCCTCCCAGTGCCGGAGCACGTGGGTGGCCAGCCCGAAGCGGGCCGCGAGCTCACCGACCGACAGGTCCACCTCAGCGCTTGACTTCATGTCAACATGAAGACACATCCTCAGTCCTGACACAAGCTTCGACGTCAGGAGACACACGATGGACACCAACACCTACGACGTGACGGTGATCGGCGGCGGGCCCGCCGGCCTCCAGGCCGCCCTCACCCTCGGACGGATGCACCGCTCGGTGCTGCTGCTCGACTCGGGCCGCTACCGCAACGACCCGACCGGCCACCTGCACAACTTCCTGACCCGCGACGGCACCCCGCCGGCCGAGCTCCGCGCGCTGGCCCGGGCCGAGCTGGCGGCGTACGACACCGTGACGGTGCGCTCGGGCGAGGTGGCGACGGTGAAGCCGGACGGGGAGCTCTTCGTGCTGGAGGTGGCGGGCGGAGACCGGGTGGTCGCCCGCCGGGTGCTGCTCGCGACCGGGCTGCGCGACACCCTGCCCGAGGTGCCGGGGCTGGCCGGGCTGTTCGGCTCCGTGGTGGCGCACTGCCCCTACTGCCACGGCCACGAGTTCGCCGGGACGCACGTCGCCCTGCTCGGCTCCGGCCCGCACGTGTCGCGGGTGGCGCTGCTGATGCAGGAGGTCGCGGCCCGGATCACGGTCTTCGCCGACGGTGGGCGGCTCGACGACGAGACCGCGGCGCTGCTGGACCGCGAGGGGGTCGCCGTACGGCCGGATCCGGTGACCGGCATCTGCGGGAGCGCAGCCGGAGCGCGGGTGTCGTTCGCCTCAGGCCCGGACGAGGAGGTCGGCGGCATGTTCGTCACGACCACGCTCAGCCAGTCGGCGCCGTTCGCCGAGCAGCTCGGCCTGGCGATGCTGGACTCGGGCTGTGTCGAGGTCGACGCGTTCGGGCGCACCTCGCTGCCCGGCGTCTACGCGGCCGGCGACCTGGCGCACACGGCCGCCGTACCGATGCCGCTCGCGTCGGTGCTCTCCGCCGCCGCGGCCGGCCAGCTCGCCGCGGTCGCCACCGACATGGACCGGATCGTGGCCCACGTCGGGTGACGCTCAGTCCTTCTTGTGGCGCGGCTTCTTGAACGGGCGGTCGTCCCCGCCGGCGCCGCCGGCGCCCTCGGTCGGACGGGTGCGCGACATCTTCGGACCCTTGTCCTCGGTGAGCTCGATCAGCTTGCCGCTGATCCGGGTGCCCTCGAGCTTCTTCCAGACCTCGGGGGCCAGCTCGGCGGGCAGCTCGACCAGGGAGAAGTCGGGCCGGATCTGGATGTGCCCGAAGTCGCCTCGGCTGAGACCGCCCTCGTTGGCGATCGCGCCGACGATCTGGCGGGGCTCGATCTTGTGGCGCTTGCCGACGTTGATCCGGTACTGCGCCATGGTGACGTCGGGGTTGCCGCGCGGGCGGCGCTCCGGGCGCTCGCCCCGCTCGCCGCCGCGCTCGGGCCGGTCCTTGCGGGGACCACGCTCCGCGCGGACCTCGCGCTCCTTCTGGGCGGCCCGGCGCTCGGCCGCGGGGTCGAGCAGCAGCGGCGTCTCGCCCTGCAGCACGATCGCGAGCGCGGCCGCGACGTCGACCTCGGGTACGTCGTGCTCGTGCATGTAGTGCGTGACGACGTCGCGGAAGAACCCGATCGACTCGTGGCTCAGGGCCTGGGTGATCTGGTCGTCGAAGCGCGCGAGCCGGGTGACGTTGACGTCCTCGGCGGTCGGCAGCGACATCTTGGTGAGCGGCTGGCGGGTGGCCTTCTCGATCTGCTTGAGGAGGTACTGCTCGCGCGGCGTCACGAACGAGATCGCGTCGCCCTTGCGCCCGGCCCGGCCGGTGCGGCCGATGCGGTGGACGTAGGACTCGGTGTCGGTCGGGATGTCGTAGTTGACGACGTGGCTGATCCGGTCGACGTCGAGCCCGCGGGCGGCGACGTCGGTGGCGACGAGGATGTCGAGCTTGCCGGACTTGAGCTGGTTGACCGTGCGCTCGCGCTGCACCTGGGCGACGTCACCGTTGATCGCCATCGCGGAGAAACCGCGGGCGCGCAGCTTCTCGGCGAGCGTCTCGGTCTCGTTCTTGGTGCGGACGAAGACGATCATGCCCTCGAAGTTCTCGACCTCGAGGATGCGCGTGAGGGCGTCGACCTTCTGCGGGTAGGAGCAGATCAGGTAGCGCTGCGTCGTGTTGGCGGACGTGGTGGTCTTGTTCTTGACCGTGATCTCGACCGGGTCGTTGAGGTACTTCTTCGACAGCCGGCGGATCTGCGCGGGCATGGTCGCCGAGAACAGCGCCACCTGCTTGGTGTCCGGGGTGTCGGCGAGGATCGTCTCGACGTCGTCGGCGAAGCCCATGTTGAGCATCTCGTCGGCCTCGTCGAGCACCAGGAAGCGCAGCTCGCTCAGGTCGAGCGTGCCCTTCTCCAGGTGGTCCATGATCCGGCCGGGGGTGCCGACGACGATGTGGACGCCGCGGCGCAGCGCGCTGAGCTGGACGCCGTAGGCCTGGCCGCCGTAGACCGGGAGGACGTGGACGCCGCGGGTGTGGGCGGCGTACTTCTCGAACGCCTCGCACACCTGGAGCGCGAGCTCGCGGGTCGGCGCGAGCACCAGTGCCTGCGGCTTCTTCTGCTTGATGTCGAGCTGGTCGAGGATCGGCAGCGCGAACGCGGCCGTCTTGCCGGTGCCGGTCTGCGCGAGGCCGACCATGTCGTTTCCGGCCAGCAGCGGCGGGATGGTGGCCGCCTGGATGGCCGACGGGCTCTCGTAGCCGACGTCCTTCAGGGCCTTCAGTACGGCGTCGCCGAGGCCGAGGTCGGCAAAGGTCGGCGCGTCGACGGGCCCGGTCTCTTCTGTACTCACACCCCCGACGGTAGTGGTTATGTGACCTGTGTCCCGATTTTCCGTCGCGGTGCGCTGGGTCACGCGGCCGTCGGGGGTCACTCGACGGTGACGCTCTTGGCCAGGTTGCGCGGCTTGTCGATGTCGTGGCCGAGGGTCAGCGCGGCGTGATACGCCAGCAGCTGCAGGGGAATCGTGAGCAGGATGGGGTCCAGCTCCCGCTCGTTGCGGGGCACGTCGATGCGGCGTACGTCGAGGTCGCCGAGGTCGACGCCCGCGTGGGTGACGACCACGAGCGGGCCGCCGCGGGCCGCGATCTCGTGCAGGGCCCCGATGTTGCGGTCGGTCAGCTCGTCGTCGGGCACGATCGCGACCGTCGGCACCTCGGTCGAGATCAGCGCCAGCGGACCGTGCTTGAGCTCCGAGGTCTGGTAGGCCTCCGCGTGCCGGTAGCTGATCTCCTTGAACTTCTGGGCGCCCTCGCGGGCCACCGGGAAGCCACGCACCCGGCCGACGAAGAACAGCGACTCGGCCATGGCCAGGCCCTTCGCGATCTCGGCGAGGGCGTCCTCACCGGCCAGGATCTCCTCGATCTGCCCGGGCAGGCGGGAGAGCCCGGCGATCAGCCGCTTGCCGTCGGCGATCGACAGGTCGCGCACGCGGCCCAGCTGGAGCGCGAGGAGCGCGAAGCCGAGGAACATGTTGGTCAGCGCCTTGGTGCTGGCGACCGCGACCTTCGGCCCCGCGTGCAGGTAGATG
>JBAZRQ010000223.1:0-4746 GCA_041662925.1 Nocardioides sp.
CCGTCGACCATCACCGTGTCGAAGTGGCCGGCCCAACGGGCGTCGTCGCGCTCGGGGAAGTCCTCGCGCCAGTGCGAGCCGCGGGTCTCCTCGCGCAGCATCGCCGCGGCGGCCAGGGCGGCGCTGATGGTCAGCAGGTTGGTGGTCTCCCACGACTCCAGGTCGACGACCTCGGCCGGGGTGCCGGCCAGCTTGTCGAGCAGCGAGGTGGCGTCGGCGAGGCCCGAGGCGGTGCGGAGCACTCCGGCCTCGGACGTCATGACCTCCTGCATCTCCCGGCGTACGGCGCCCGGCACGAGCCCCTCGGGGCGCTGGTCGTCGACGGGGTCGGCCCAGGGGCGCAGCTCGCCCGGGAGCACGGTCGCGATCCGGCGCGAGAAGACGAGCCCCTCGAGCAACGAGTTGGAGGCGAGCCGGTTGGCGCCGTGGACGCCGGAGCAGGCGACCTCGCCGGTGGCGTAGAGGCCGGGTACGTCGGAGCGGCCGTGCAGGTCGGTGCGGACACCGCCGGAGGCGTAGTGGCAGGCGGGGGCCACCGGGATCAGGTCGGTGACGGGATCGACACCGTTGGCGCGCGCGGTGGCGAGGATGGTCGGGAACCGCTTCTCCCAGAACGACGCACCGAGGTGCCGGGCATCGAGCCACATGTGCGGCTGGCCGGTGTCGAGCATCCGCCGCATGATCGCCTTGGCCACGACGTCGCGGGGGGCCAGGTCGCCGAGCGGGTGGACCCCGGCCATGATCCGCTGGCCCTCGAAGTCGACCAGGAAGGCGCCCTCGCCGCGTACGGCCTCGGAGATCAGCGGCTGTTGGCCGAGGGAGTCGGGGCCGAGGTACATCACGGTCGGGTGGAACTGGACGAACTCCAGGTCACGCAGGGTCGCGCCGGCGCGCAGGGCGAGCGCCATCCCGTCGCCGGTCGAGACCGACGGGTTGGTCGTCTGGCTGAACACCTGGCCGAGGCCACCCGCGGCCAGGACCACCGCGCGGCAGTGCACGGCTCCGACGCCGTCGCGCTGCCCCTCGCCCATCACGTGCAGGGTCACCCCGGCCACGCCACCGTCGGCGGCGAGCAGGAGGTCGACGGCCAGCGCGTGCTGGACCACCTCGATCTCGGGGGCGGCCGCCACCGCCTCGATCAGGGCCCGCTGGATCTCGGCGCCGGTGGCGTCGCCGCCCGCGTGGGCGATCCGGTCGCGGTGGTGGCCGCCCTCGCGGGTCAGGGAGATCAGGCCGTCGATGCCGTGGTCGAACTTGGTGCCGAGGGCGATCAGCTCGTGGACCGCCTCCGGCCCCTCGTTGACCAGGATCCGTACGGCGTCCGGGTCGCAGGCGCCGGCGCCCGCGACGAGGGTGTCGATCTCGTGCTCCTCGGGGGTGTCGCCCTCACCGAGCGCGGCGGCGATGCCGCCCTGCGCCCACTGGGTGGAGCCCGCTGCGAGCACGTCCTTGGTGACGACCAGGACCTTGTCGACGTGGTCCTTGAGCCGCAGCGCGGCGGTCAGCCCCGCGATCCCGGACCCGATCACCACGACGTCGGAGCGCGTCGTCCAGCCCGGCTCGGGCGCCGTGAGGCGCGCGGGGACCCGGCGTACGGGTGCGTCGAACAAACGCTCCGAAGGCATTCGCCGAATCTAGCGGGTGGCGGTCGTGTCGCCGCGTACGAGCCCGGCGCCGTCGAACGTCTCGGCCGGATCGAAGCCCGTGGCGAGGATCCGGTTGTCGGCGTCGACGAAGACGACGTGCGGCTTGAGCTCCTTGGCCTCCGCGGTGTCCATCTGCCCGTAGCCGATCAGGATCACGATGTCGCCGGGGTGCACCAGGCGGGCGGCCGCGCCGTTGATGCCGATCACGCCACTGCCGCGCTCGCCGGCGATCGTGTAGGTCTCGATCCGCGCACCGTTGGTCACGTCGACGATGTGGACGAGCTCGCCGGGCAGCAGGTCGGACGCGTCGAGGAGATCCTCGTCGACGGTGACCGAACCGACGTAGTGCAGATCGGCCTGGGTCACGGTGGCCCGGTGGATCTTGCTCTTCATCATGGTCCGCAGCATCAGCTGCTCCCTTCGCTGGCTTCGGTGCTCGGGTCGGGGCTGCCGGTGGTCCCGATGACCAGGGGCATGTTGTCGATCAGACGGGTGGTGCCGAGCCGGGCGGCGACCAGGATCCGCGCCTCGGTGCCGGGGGGTACGTCGGCGGGCAGCTCGTCGAGCTCGGGCGTGGTGATCGCCAGGTAGTCGAGGTCGACCAGCTTGGCGGCCCGCAGCTCGGCGCGCGCCGCGTCGAGCGCCGCGGGCACGCCGTAGCGCGCCTCCTCGCGGGCCGCGAGCAGGGCCCGACTCAGGGCCACGGCGTCGTGCCGCTGCTCGGGGTCGAGGTAGCGGTTGCGGCTCGACAGCGCCAGCCCATCGGGCTCGCGCTCCGTCTCCGCGCCGACCACGTCGACGCCCTGGCAGAGGTCGACCACCATCCGGCGGATCAGGGCGAGCTGCTGGTAGTCCTTCTGCCCGAAGACGGCGACGTCGGGGCGGACCAGCCCGAACAGCTTGGCCACCACGGTGAGCACGCCCCGGAAGTGGGTGGGCCGGATCCGGCCCTCCAGCACGCCCGCGAGCGGGCCGGGCTCGACCGTGACCATCGGCTCGCCCTGGGGGTAGACCTCGTCGACGCTGGGGGCGAAGACGATGTCGACGCCCTCGCGCTCGCAGAGCTTGAGGTCGTCGTCGAGCGTGCGCGGGTAGCGGTCGAGGTCCTCGCCGGGGGCGAACTGCATCGGGTTGACGAACACCGACACCACGACGGGGCCGTCGCCGACGTGATCGCGAGCGACCCGCATCAGGCTGGCGTGGCCTTCGTGAAGGGCGCCCATGGTCGGCACCAGACCCACGCGGGTGCCGGCCGCGCGGGCGGGTGCGAGCAGCGCGCCGAGCTCGGCGCGCGTGTGAGCGAGGACGGGCCGGGTCATGGCTGCCTCAGCGCGGGTCGCGGACGTCACGGACGTCGCGCAGGTAGACGGGGCGGACGGCGCTCTCGGCGAGCGCGTCCTCGAGGAGCTGGTTGATCCGCAGCGCACGGATCGGCACCAGCCGGCCATCGGTCACCGCGCGGCTCAGGGTGGCGCGGCCGAGGGCGACGTAGGACGGCATCGTGTGCGGCGCCTTGGCGGCGATCTCCTCGAGGTGAGCGGCCACCGTGTTGACGTCGCCGCGCACGATCGGCCCGGTCAGGGCGGCGTCGCCCTGCGCCAGGGCGTTGTCGAGCGCCGCACTGAGCAGCGGGCGCAGCGTGCCGGCGGGGTCGTCGGCACCGGCGGCCGTCAGCATCTCCATGGCCTCGGTGACGAGGGTGACCAGGTGGTTGGCGCCGTGGGCGAGGGCTGCGTGGTAGAGCGTGCGGCTCTCCTCGGGCACCCACAGCGGGCGCCCGCCGAGGTCGGCGACCAGGGCGGCGGCGAAGTCGCGCTCGGCCGGGCCGGCGGTCAGGCCGAAGTAGCAGCCGTCGAGCCGGTCGAGGTCGAGCTCGGTGCCGGTGAAGGTCATCGCGGGGTGCATCGCCACGACGCGCGCCCCGAGCGCGGCCGCCGGCGCGAGGACGTCGAGGCCGTGACGGCCGGACGTGTGCACGACGTACTGACCCTCGCGCAGCGCACCGCTTGCGCTGAGGACGGACACGACGTTGGGAAGCATGTCGTCGGGGACCGTGAGCAGCAGGACGTCGCAGGCACGCGCGACGACGCTGGGCTTCTCGGTCGGGACGCCCGGCAGGAGCGCGGCGATGCGCTGCGTGGAGGCGTCGGACTCACCAGCGGCGGCCACGATCTCGTGGCCGGCGGAGCGGAGCCGGGCTGCGAGGACGGCGCCGACGCGACCCGCGCCGACGACACCCACCCGAAGGTGCTGCGTCATGTTTCGAACCTTTCGTTCCAGTCCCTCCGACCACCCGCTCGCGCGGGCCGGTGTGGGTACCGGACGGTGTGCCCGTCTGTTGTCTTGCCTACAACAACGTGAAATGTACGCGGAGGTTTCCCATCTGGGAACGGGCGGTTACGTGACCTACCCGACACGCCCGCCCGGAAAGTACGGAACGCAATCGACCTGGATCCGGTCGATCTGCGTTGAAAACGTTCCGTACTTTCCCGGTGTCAGCGGGGGGCGGCGTCGTCGGAGGTGACGACCGAGCCGACGTCGAGGGGGCGGGGGGCGTGGGGGAGCCAGTCGTGGGTGACGTGGTCGACGATGTGGACGCCCTCGGGAGCGTGGATCTCGTGCACGCCGGGGAGGACAGTGCCCTCCTTGAGGGCGTTGAAGACCGCCCACTCGCGACGCTTGCGCTTGTTGCGGAAGCTGGTCGCGAACGACGACGGGTCGGTCCAGTGGGCGAACTCGTCGCCGTCGAGGTACTTCAGCTCCACGCAGAGCCCGTGCGGCAGGCCGATCGAGCGGACGTGCTCGGGCGTGGTGCGGACCTCCCACTCGAAGGCCTTGGTGAAGACGAAGTCGGGCCCCATCGGGTAGCCCCACTCCTCGGCGTTGCGCAGCCCGAGGTCGAGGTAGCCGTGCCGGTCGCCGTCGAGGTAGAGCCCGTGGCGCGGCACCCGGATGATCGACTGCACGTCACCGACCTGCCAGGCGAGGTCGCCGATCGACGTCTCCCCCTCCGTGGTGAGCACCATGTCGCCGTCCCACTTCCAGGAGTAGCGGGTCTCGACCTGCGCGAAGCACCAGTTGTAGAAGTACGACAGCGAGT
>JBAZRQ010000224.1:0-4722 GCA_041662925.1 Nocardioides sp.
CTGCCGTCGCGCGGGCCCTGGGGCTGGACAAGGGCAACACCCACCGGCTGCTACGCGTGCTCGAGGAGCGTGGGTACGTGGAGCAGGACCCGACCACGAAGGGGTTCCGAGCCTCGGTGCAGCTCATCTCGCTGGCCGGCAACCTGTTGCGCGGCATGGACCTCGTGTCGGTCGCCCGGCCGGTGATGAGGCAGCTCTCCGACGAGACCGGCGAGGCCGTCCACCTGGCGCGCCGGACCCGTGCCGGGGGTGTCTACGTTGCCCAGGAGCGGCAGAAGGGCGGGATCGTCACGGTCGAGACGGAGATCGGCGCACAGCCGATCATCCATGCGACCGCGACCGGGAAGGCCCTGTTCTGCCTGGCTACCGACGCGGAGGTGAGCCGAGTCGTCCATGAGCCGCTGCAGTCCTTCACCACCAGGACGCTCACCCGCTTCGAGGACCTCCTTGCCGACCTGCGCAGGGTTCGTGAGCGCGGATACGCCGTTGACGACGAGGAGCTCAACCTCGATGTCCGCTGCGTGGCCGCACCGATATTCGATCTCTATGGTTCACCGGTGGCCAGCATCGGCCTCTCCGGGCCCGCAGCGCGGGTCGCCCTCTCGCAGGTCGACGATCTCGGGCAACACGTCCGCACAGCAGCTGTGCGGATCACCCAAGAGCTGGGCGGGCACGTCCCAGCCGCGTTCGCTTGCCGCCCGCCATCCTCCAGCGGCGAGGGGCTCACCGACTGAACGACCGAGGGGTGCCAGCGGCCCCCGGGTCTCAGTCCTCCGGGTCGTAGCCCAGGTTGGACGACAGCCAGCGCTCGGCCTGGGCCACGGTCCAGCCCTTGCGCTCGGCGTAGTCGGCGACCTGGTCCCGGCCGAGGCGGCCGACGACGAAGTACTGCGACTGCGGGTGCGAGAGGTACCAGCCCGACACCGCGGCGCCGGGCCACATCGCCATCCCCTCGGTGAGCTCGATGCCGGTCTTCTCGTGGACGTCGAGGAGCTCCCAGAGCGTCACCTTCTCGGTGTGCTCGGGGCAGGCCGGGTAGCCGGGGGCGGGGCGGATGCCGTCGTACTTCTCCGAGATCAGGGCCTCGTTGTCCAGGCTCTCCTCCGGCGCGTGGCCCCAGAACTCCTTGCGGACCCGCTCGTGGAGGCGCTCGGCGAACGCCTCGGCCAGGCGGTCGGCGAGCGACTCGAGGAGGATCGCCGAGTAGTCGTCGTGCTCGGCCTTGAACGCGAGGATGCGGTCGACGGCACCCAGGCCGGCGGTCACGGCGAACGCGCCGACGTGGTCGGGGAGCCCGGTCTCGGCGGGTGCCACGAAGTCGCCCAGGGACCGGTTGGGCACGCCGTCGCGGTGGTCGCCCTGCTGGCGCAGGTTGTGCAGCCGGGTGAGCACCTCGGTGCGCGAGTCGTCGGTGTAGATCTCGATGTCGTCGCCGACGGCGTTGGCCGGGAAGAGGCCGAGCACCGCGTTGGCGGTCAGCCACTCCTCCTCGATCAGCCGGTCGAGCATCTTCTGGGCGTCGTCGTACAGGGACCGCGCGGTCTCCCCCGTCGCCGGGCTGTTGAGGATGTCCGGGAACTTGCCCTTCATCTCCCAGGCGTTGAAGAACGGCTGCCAGTCGATGTAGTCGCGCAGCTCGGCCAGGTCGTAGCTCTCGAACACGTGGACGCCTGGCTGCTGCGGCGCCGGGGGCTGGTAGCCCTCCCAGTCGATCGGGGTCCGGTTGTCGCGTGCCTTCTCGAGCGGGACCATCGGCCGGTCGTGCTTGGTGGCGTGCCGCCGGCGCAGGGCGTCGTAGTCCTCCTGGATGTCGGCCATCAGCTTGGGCCGCTGCGCGTCGCTGAGCAGGGCCGCCAGCGTCGGTACCGAGCGCGAGGCGTCCTTGACCCACACCACGGGGCCGTCGTACTTGCCGTCGACCTTGACCGCCGTGTGGGCGCGCGACGTGGTCGCTCCCCCGATCATCAGCGGGATCGTGAAGTCCTGGCGCTGCATCTCCGCGGCGACGTTGACCATCTCGTCCAGGGACGGAGTGATCAGCCCGGACAGGCCGATCGCGTCGGCGCCGATCTCGCGGGCGGTGTCGAGGATCTTCTGCGCAGGGACCATCACGCCGAGGTCGATGACCTCGAAGTTGTTGCACTGCAGGACCACGCCCACGATGTTCTTGCCGATGTCGTGGACATCGCCCTTGACGGTGGCCATCACGATCGTGCCGTTGGTGTCCTTGGCAGTGGCGTACTCGGGGTTGTCGAGCTTCTCCTGCTCGATGAACGGGATCAGGTAGGCCACGGCCTTCTTCATCACCCGCGCGGACTTCACCACCTGCGGCAGGAACATCTTGCCGGCGCCGAAGAGGTCGCCGACGACGTTCATGCCGTCCATCAGCGGACCTTCGATCACCTCGATCGGCCGGCCGCCGCGCTCGGCGATCTCGGCGCGCAGCTCCTCGGTGTCGGACTCGGCGTAGGCGTCGTTGCCCTTGACCAGGGCGTGCGTGATCCGCTCCCCGACCGGCAGCGAGCGCCACTCCTCGAGCGTCTCCTCGACCTCGTCGCCGGCGAGGTTGTGCGCCTCGGCGATCTCCAGCAGCCGCTCGGCGGCGTCGGGACGGCGGTTGAGGACGACGTCCTCGATCCGCTCGCGCAGCTCCGGCTCGACCTGGTCGTAGACCACGAGCGCACCGGCGTTGACGATGCCCATGTCGAGGCCGGCCTCGATGGCGTGGAAGAGGAACACCGCGTGGATCGCCTCGCGCACCGGGTTGTTGCCCCGGAACGAGAACGACACGTTGGAGATGCCACCGGAGACCTTGGCGCCCGGAAGGTTCTGCTTGATCCAGCGGGTGGCCTCGATGAAGTCCCGGCCGTAGGACGCGTGCTCCTCGATGCCCGTGGCCACGGCGAAGACGTTGGGGTCGAAGATGATGTCCTCGGCAGGGAACTCCACCTCGTCCACCAGGATCCGGTAGGCGCGCTCGCAGATCGCCTTGCGCCGCTCGAGGTTGTCGGCCTGGCCGTCCTCGTCGAAGGCCATCACGACCGCGGCGGCGCCGTACTTCTTGCAGAGGCGGGCCTGCGCCCGGAAGGCGTCCTCGCCCTCCTTCATGGAGATCGAGTTGACGATCGGCTTGCCCTGGATGCACTTCAGACCCGCCTCGATCACCTCCCACTTGGAGGAGTCGACCATCACCGGCACCCGGCTGATGTCGGGCTCGGAGGCGACCAGCTTCAAGAAGCGGTCCATCGCGGCGACGCCGTCGATCATGCCTTCGTCCATGTTGACGTCGATGACCTGCGCGCCGTTCTCGACCTGCTGGAGCGCGACCGCCAGGGCGGCGTCGTAGTTGCCGTCCTTGATCAGGTTGCGGAACTTCGCGGAGCCGGTGATGTTGGTGCGCTCGCCGACGTTGACGAACAGGCTGTCCTCGGTGACCGTGAACGGCTCGAGGCCGGAGAGCCGCATGGCGGGAGGTACGACGACCGGCTCGCGGCGGGGCTTGCCCTCGACGGCCTGCGCGATGGCGGCGATGTGGGCGGGGGTGGTGCCGCAGCAGCCGCCCACGAGGTTGACGAAACCGCTGTCCGCGAACTCCTCGATGATCGCCGCGGTCTCCTCGGGCGCCTCGTCGTACTCACCGAACGCGTTGGGCAGGCCGGCGTTGGGGTAGCACGACACGAAGCTGTCGGCCAGGCGGGACATCTCGGCGATGTAGGGGCGCATCTCCTTCGCGCCGAGCGCGCAGTTGAGACCGACCGCGAGCGGGCGCGCGTGGCGGATGGAGTCCCAGAACGCCTCGGTGACCTGGCCGGACAGGGTGCGGCCCGACGCGTCGGTGATCGTGCCGGAGATGATGACGGGCCAGCGGCGGCCGTACTCCTCGAAGAGCGTCTCGACGGCGAAGATCGCGGCCTTGGCGTTGAGCGTGTCGAAGATCGTCTCGATGAAGAGCAGGTCCGAGCCGCCGTCGAGGAGACCGCGGCCGGCCTCCAGGTAGGCCGCGACCAGCTGGTCGTAGCTGACGTTGCGGGCCGCCGGGTCGTTGACGTCGGGCGAGATCGAGGCCGTACGGGTGGTCGGGCCGAAGGCGCCCGCGACGTAGCGCGGACGCTCGGGCGTGCGCTCGTTCATGGCGTCGACCTCCCGGCGCGCCAGCCGGGCGGACTCGAAGTTGAGCTCGTAGGAGAGCTCCTCCAGACCGTAGTCGGCCAAGGAGATCGAGTTGGCGTTGAACGTGTTGGTCTCGACGATGTCGGCGCCGGCCTCGAGGTACTCGCGGTGGATCTCGGCGATGATCTCGGGCTGGGTCAGCGTGAGCAGGTCGTTGTTGCCCTGGAGGTCGGAGGGCCAGTCGGCGAAGCGCTCGCCCCGGTAGCCCGCCTCGTCGGGTCGGTCCCGCTGGATCGCCGTACCCATGGCACCGTCGATCACCATGATCCGCTCCTGCAGGGTCGCAGTGAGGGCGGCGGTGGCGTCGGGTCGCAGGTCGGTGGATCTGGACACGGGACTCCTCTCAGGGTCGCCCGGGCCGCCGAGACAGCGGGCCGGTCTTCCAGCGTAGGAAGGTCGTCCACGAAGTGGACGCGTTTCCCGAATGGTGACACCGCCCGAATGGCGCCACGAAATCCTTGACGGCTCCCCGGCGGGCCTGTGCCGTCCCGACTAGGCTTCCCACGTGATCGAGATCGAGGACGCCCCGGAGCTGGTCGATCCGTTGGTGAT
>JBAZRQ010000225.1:0-4720 GCA_041662925.1 Nocardioides sp.
CGACCTCTTCTGGCTGCAAGGTGCTGACCTCCACGGGGTCGTAGTCGCTGTTGGGTCCGGACACGAGAAGCAAGTCTAGGAACCGCCCGTCCGTGCGCGCGAACGGGTTGCTGTTGGCTGCCCCGGGCTCAGAGCATGCTGCCCGCGGGCCAGGTGAGGATCACCCGCGCTCCGCCACCGGGGGCGTCGGTGATGGTGACGGTGCCGCCATGGGCGCGGACGAGGCCGTTGACGAGGTAGAGCCCGAGCCCGGAACCGCCGCTGACTCCCCCGCGCCAGAACTTCGTGAACACGCGGCGGCGCAGCTCGACCGGGATCCCCTCGCCCTCGTCGTCGACGGTGAGCTCGACGCCGGGGGCGTCGGTGCGGTCCGGCAGCGGCGCCAGCCGGACCCGCACCCGCCCCGCCCCGTGGCGTACGGCGTTCTCGATCAGGTTGGTCACGACCTGGGTGAACTTGTCGGGGTCCACGTTGACCTGCGGCAGGTCGTCGGCCACGTCCAGCTCGATCAGCCGCGACGTCCCGGCCGCGACCGAGTCGGCGATCCGGCGCACGAGGACGGCGGAGTCGGAGGGCCGCGGGTGGAGCTGGAGCCGCCCGGTGTCGATCCGGGCCACGTCGAGCAGCTCGGCGATCAGTCGGCTCAGCCGGTCGGAGTCGGCGTGCACCGTGGTGAGCATCAGCTTCTTCTGCTCGTCGCTGAGCTTGTCCCAGCGGCTGAGCAGCGCCTGCACGAAGCCCTTCACCCCCGTCAGCGGCGATCGCAGCTCGTGGGCGACGGTCGCCACCAGGTCGGAGCGCTCGCGGTCCAGGCGGGCCCGCCCGTGACCGGAGCGGATCGTCACCGCGACCATCGAGACCGGTTCGTGCCGCGAGGGCCGGTGGATGCGCGCGGCGACCAGCACCTCGGTGCCGTTGGGCAGCAGCCATGACTGCTCGGGCACGGCGGTGCGGGTGACCAGACCGGCGTACGGCGTGTTGGCCGCGGCCCAGTGGCGGCCGTCCTGGTCCTGGAGGGCGAGGACGTCGGCGAGCGGCCGGCCGGTCAGCTCGGCGACCTCGCCGCCGAGCATCCGTGCCGCGGTCGTGGAGACGAGGGTGACGACGCCGTGAGCGTCGGCCACCACCACACCGTCGGGCAGCGCGTCAGCGAGATCCTGCGCGCTGTCGATGCCCCCGGTCATGGGAGCACCTTACGAGCGGCCCACTATCTGCGCTGCGCGGTGGCGGAGGCGTAGAGGCAGAGCCCCGCGGCCGTGGAGAGGTTGAGGCTCTCGGCGCGCCCGTGGATCGGGATCGCGACCCGGTGGTCGGCCAGCGCCGCGAGCTCCGCGGGCAGGCCCCAGGCCTCGTTGCCGAACAGCCAGGCCGTCGGGCGCGACAACAGGTCGCCGGCCTCGAACAGGTCGACGTCGCCCGCCCCGTCAGCCGCGAGTACGACGAGCCCCGCCGCCTGCGCGGCCCGCACCGCGGCAGCCGCGTCGGGCTCCACCGCGAGCGGGACGTGGAACAGGCTGCCGACGCTGGCGCGGACCGTCTTGGGGTTGTAGGCGTCGACGGAGCTGCCGGCCATCACCACCGCGTCGGCCCCGGCGGCGTCGGCGCTGCGGATCACGGTCCCGGCGTTGCCGGGGTCACGCACGTCGGCGCAGATGGCGACCAGGCGTGGCGTCGGGTCGAGCAGGTGCGCGAGCGGACGGTCGACGAAGCGGCACAGGGCCACGACGCCCGCAGGCGTGACGCTGTCGCTGAGCGACGCGAGGGCGCGCTCGTCGACCAGGGTCCAGACGGGCGCGGCGGTTGCGAGGTCGGCGTACTGCTCCGTGGCGGCCGGGGTCGCGAAGACCTCGACCACGCACCCAGGCACCGACAGGGCGCCCTCCACGGCCTTCGGGCCGTCGGCGAGGAACAGCCGCCGCTCGGATCGCTCCGAGCGGCGGCTGAGCTTGCGGGTCTCCTTGAGCCGGGTGTTGCCCGACGTCAGCGGAGTGCCCAGCGGGGCGTTCAGGCCGAGGCCTCGACCTTGGGCGCGTTGACGTCCTCGGGCAGGGCCGCACGAGCGGCCTCGAGGATGGCGGTGAACGCGGCCGGGTCGTTGACGGCCAGGTCGGCGAGGATCTTGCGGTCGACCTCGATGCCGGCCAGGTGCAGGCCCTGGATGAAGCGGTTGTAGGTCATGCCCTGCGCACGCGCGGCGGCGTTGATGCGCTGGATCCACAGCTTGCGGAAGTTGCCCTTGTTCTTGCGGCGGTCGTTGTAGCTGTAGACCAGGGAGTGGGTGACCTGCTCCTTGGCCTTGCGGTAGAGGCGCGAGCGCTGGCCGCGGTAGCCGGCGGCGCGCTCGAGGGTGGTGCGGCGCTTCTTCTGGGCATTCACTGCCCGCTTGACGCGTGCCATGGTGTTACTCCTTGGTGCTGAAGTTGCTCGATCGAGAGGCCTCGACCAACGAACGGGTGGACGAGGGTCAGATGCCGAGCATCTTCTTGACGCGCTTGGTGTCGTTCTTCGCGACCGTCACCGTGCCCGTCAGGCGGCGCGTGACCTTGGAGGCCTTCTTCTCCAGGTTGTGGCGCTTGCCTGCCTTCTCGCGAAGGATCTTGCCGGAGCCGGTCACGCGGAAGCGCTTGCCGGCACCAGAGTGGCTCTTGTTCTTCGGCATCTCTGTCTCTCTCTTTTCGCTACTACTCGGCAGTGGTCGCGACGGGCGCGACCACCGAACGTCTTGTGGGGCGCTGGCGCCCCGGGTCTCAGGCCTCGATCTCGGGATCGAGGTTCTCGGAGCGGCCGCGCTCCTTCTTCTGCGCCACGGGACCCGCGGCGTGTGCGGCGTCGCGCTCGGCCTGCTCGTCGGCGACCAGTGCGGCCCGCTCGGCGGCCTTCTCTTCCTTCTCGGCCTGCATGTCGATCCTGGCGTCGGCCTTCTTCTTGTGCGGGCCGAGCACCATGATCATGTTGCGGCCGTCCTGCTTGGGCGACGACTCGACGAAGCCCAGCTCCGTGACGTCCTCGGCCAGGCGCTGCAGCAGCCGGAAGCCCAGCTCGGGGCGGTGCTGCTCGCGGCCGCGGAACATGATCGTGATCTTGACCTTGTCGCCGGCGCGCAGGAACCGCACCACGTGACCCTTCTTGGTCTCGTAGTCGTGCGCGTCGATCTTGGGACGAAGCTTCATCTCCTTGATGATCACGTTCGTCTGGTTCCGGCGCGCCTCACGGGCCTTCTGGGCGTTCTCGTACTTGAACTTCCCGTAGTCCATGAGCTTGCACACGGGCGGCTTGCCCTGGGGGGCGATCTCGACGAGGTCGAGGTCGGCCTCCTGGGCCAGCTTGAGGGCCTGGTCGGTCGGCACGATGCCGACCGTCTCGCCGTTGGGTCCGACGAGGCGGACCTCGGGTACCCGGATCCGCTCGTTGATACGAAGCTCGGTGCTGATGTGTCCTCCAGTGTGTTCGGGGCCCGGGAGTCGTCCGAAATGAAAAACGGCTCCCGCTTGTCTCAAGCGGAAGCCAGTCGCATCGCGTCCACCCGTCAGGCTTCTGCGACTCCGTAGGCTTCGGGATCACGCGTGCGCTGGGCGCTCGCGCAAGGCCGGAGCCTGCGGGACCGGACCCGACGACCTGTGTCGGTCGATGCGGGTGGGAGACGATGAAGCTGACTCCGCTTGTGTGATCGGTCCAGTTTCCTGGACTGATCGGTCAACACCGCATGCTATCCGATCATTCCGCCAGGCGCCCAATCGCTCGGGCCGAGAGGTTTCGAGGCTCGCTGCGCTCGCACCTCAACCACCGTCGGGACGCAACCACGCGCTGCGGTCGCCGACGCGGGTGAGCGTCCACCCGGAGGCGACGCCGACGAGGTCGTCGCCCTCGAGGACATAGGTGGCCGGGCCGGCGATGTCGACCACGAGCGCGGCGGCGTGCTCCTGGAGGGCCGCCTGGGCGGCGCTCGCGGCCGCCACGGGCACCGGCCGGGCGGCAGGGTCCCAGGCGGCCAGTGCGTCGGTACCGGTGAAGGCGAGCATCGCCAGCCGCCCGTCGGCGCCCTCGAGCAGCACCGCCGCCATGTCGCTGGTCTTGTCCCGGGCCAGGCCGTCCTCGCCCACCTCGACCTCCCCCAGCACCGCGACGACCGGCACCAGCAACCGGGCGCCGGCCAGTGCCGCCAGTGCCTCGGCCTGCAACGCCGGGTCCGCGCCGTACGACGTCAGCGCTCGCCGTACGTCGGGGTCGGCCAGGCCGGTGTCGTCGGGGAAGCCGGGACCGAGGAGGCGTCGTTCGCTCACATTGCCATTCTGGGCCATGGTGGCTGGTACCGATGTGCCACCCTGAGCGGGTGGACGACGTGACTTGGGCAGCGCTCGCGCTGACGCTCACCCTGCTGGGTGGCATCTGGACCTGGCTGGCCTACCAACGCCGCGGACTGCCCGCCGCGCTGAAGGGTGCGGGGCTGACCCTGCTGCCGCTCGCCGCCTACCTCACCAAGACCCTGCAGATGCTCACCGAGATCGGTGACGCGGTCGCCGACTGGGCCACGACGCTCGCCTTCAGCCCCGTGGTCTGGGTCGGTGTCATCCTCGCCGGGCTCGCGGTCGTGCTGTTCGGCGCCGGACGGGCGCTCGAGCAGCGCCGCGGCCCGAGGTCCCAGCCGGAGTCCGAGCAGAAGCCCGGCGCCAAGCCGCTGCGGGCCACCCGGGAGAAGCGCGGCGCGCCGGCGATCGACGAC
>JBAZRQ010000226.1:0-4717 GCA_041662925.1 Nocardioides sp.
CGGTGGCCCAGGTCATGCGCTGCCTGAGATGGGGCCTGCGAACGTGGCCGAGATCGTGGCCGAGCCCACGACCCGGCTGCCGTCGTAGATCACGGCCGCCTGCCCGGGAGCGATGCCGTACGCCGGGTCCAGCAGCTCGATGTCGACGGTGTCATCACCGGTGGCCACCACCGCCCGGTGCTCGCCGCCGTGGGCGCGCAGCTGGACCGTCCCCTCCAGGCGACGGGGCACCGTGCCGCACCAGCGGGGCTTGATGCCGGAGAGCCGGCTGACCGCGAGCCGCTCGTGCGGCCCCACCGTGACCGTGCCGGAGACCGGCTCGATGTCGAGCACGAAGCGCGGCTTGCCGTCGGCGGCCGGGGTGCCGATCCGCAGGCCCTTGCGCTGGCCGATCGTGAAGCCGTAGGTACCGGTGTGCCGGCCGAGCTCCTCACCGGTCGCGTCGTCGACGATCGCCCCGCCGTGGTTGGGGGCACGTTCGCCGAGCTTCTCCTTCAGCCAGCCCGCGTTGTCGCCGTCGGCGACGAAGCAGATGTCGTGACTGTCGGGCTTGTCGGCGACCAGGAGGCCGCGCGCCGCCGCTTCCTCGCGGACGACGTCCTTGGTCGTGTCGCCGAGCGGGAACAGCGAGTGGGCGAGCTGGTGCTGGTCGAGCACCCCCAGCACGTAGGACTGGTCCTTGCCGTGGTCGATGGCGCGGTGCATCTGGATCAGGCCGTCCTCGCCGGTGCGCAGCTGGGCGTAGTGACCGGTCGCGACCGCGTCGAAGCCCAGCGCCAGCGCGCGGTCGAGCACCGCCGCGAACTTGATCTTCTCGTTGCACCGCAGGCACGGGTTGGGCGTGCGACCGGCGGCGTACTCGTCCATGAAGTCCTCGACCACGTCCTCGTGGAAGCGCTCGCTGAGGTCCCAGACGTAGAAGGGGATGCCGATCACGTCGGCGGCGCGGCGCGCGTCGTTGCTGTCCTCGATGGTGCAGCAGCCCCGGGCACCGGACCGGTAGGAGGCAGGGTTGCGCGACAGCGCGAGGTGGATGCCGGTGACGTCGTGGCCGGCCTCGGCGGCGCGGGCCGCGGCGACCGCCGAGTCCACGCCGCCGGACATGGCAGCGAGGATCTTCATCGTGAGGCTGCCCGCGCCCGTTCGACGCATGGACCGATCGCGTCGACCAGGGCCTGGACGTCGCTCTCGGTGGAGGTGTGGCCGAGAGAGAACCGCAGCGAGCTGCGCGCCTCGTCGGTGGCGCGTCCCATCGCCAGCAGCACGTGGGACGGCTGCGGCACGCCGGCAGAGCAGGCCGAGCCGGTCGAGCACTCGATGCCCCGCGCGTCGAGCAGCATCAGCAGGGAGTCGCCCTCGCAGCCGGGGAAGCTCAGGTGGGCGTTGCCCGGGAGGCGGTGGGTCAGGTCGCCGTTGACGACGGCGTCGGGCACCGCCGCCAGGACACCGGCGACGAGCCGGTCGCGCAGCGCCGCAACCCGGGTGGCGTGCTCCGCCTGGTGCTTGACCGAGAGCTCGACCGCCGCCGCGAACCCCGCGATCGCGGGGGTGTCGATGGTGCCGCTGCGGATGTCGCGCTCCTGGCCGCCGCCGTGGACGAGCGCGGTGACCTCGAGCTCACGGCGTACGACGAGCGCGCCGACGCCGTAGGGCCCGCCGAGCTTGTGCCCGGTCAGGGTAAGGGCATCGACCCCCGAGGCGGCGAAGTCGATCGCGACGGTACCGACGGCCTGGACCGCGTCGGTGTGGACCGGGATGCCGTGGTCGGCCGCGATCGCGACCACCTCGTCGATCGGCTGGAGGGTGCCGACCTCGTTGTTGGCCCACATCACCGACAGCAGGGCGACGGTGTCGGCGTCCTGCTCGATCAGGGCGCGGAGCCCGTCGAGGTCGACCCGACCGTCACGGTCGACGGGGATCAGGTCGACGTGGGCCCCTTCGTCCTCGCCCAGCCAGAAGACCGGATCGAGCACGGCGTGGTGCTCGATGGCGCTGACCAGGATGCGGGTGCGCCGCGGGTCGGCGCCGTGGCGGGCCCAGTAGATGCCCTTGAGCGCCAGGTTGTCGGCCTCGGTGCCGCCGGCGGTGAACACGACCTCACCGGGGCGGCAGTTGAGGGCCTGGGCGATGGTCTCGCGCGACTCCTCGACCACCCGGCGCGCGCGCCGCCCGGAGGCGTGCAGCGAGCTGGGGTTGCCGACGTCGAGCAGGTGCGCGGTGAGCGCCTCGACCGCCGCGGGCACCATCGGGGTGGTGGCGGCGTGGTCGAGGTAGACGACCGACTCGTTTGCGGAGTGACTCATAGCAGGCTCAAGGGTACGGCGCCCCCTGTCGGGGCCGGGCATCAGAGGTTCATCTGGGTGCGACGGTGGCCAGGACGGCGCGGTGGTCGGCACCGTCGATGTCGAGGGTCTCGGTGCTCACCACGGCCCAGGCGTCGGTCACCAGCACGTGGTCGATCGCCACCATGGGCGGCAGCAGGCTGAGCAGCGGGTAGCTCCCGCCGACCGGCCAGGTCGTCGCGAGGCCCTGGTTGGCGATCTCGGCGGTGTCCCGGAAACCGGCGTCGACGAGGGCGCGCACCGGCGCATGGTCGAGGGTGGCGTTGAGGTCACCGACCACCAGGTCGACCCCGGGCTGCCCGGCGGCCGCCAGGATCTCGCGGTGGTCCGCGGCCCAGTCCTCGGGCAGCGTCGGCGGCGCGGGGTGCACCGCAAGCAGGTCCAGGGCGCCGGTACGTGTGCGCAACCCGCCCAACAGGGTGTCGAGGGTCTCCACCACCTCGATCGGCTCCCGCGAGAACACCATCGTGCCCTCGACGGACGAGCCCGCCTCGCCCGCGCGGTAGGGGAAGACCTCGTCGAGCCCGACCGCCTCCATGTCCAGCACCGCGCGCTCGGTGACCTCGCTGACGACGAGTACGTCGACGTGCTCCTCGCTCGCCCGCTCGACCAGCTGTACGGCGTCGCCGCGGCCGGCGAACAGGTTCGCCGTGAGCACCACGACCTCGTCGCCGTCGGCGGCCGGCCCCGGCTCGTCGCCGGACACCAGGGGCGCGACCCACCAGCCGTGCAGCCCCAGCCCCGCAAGCGCCAGGACGACCGGGACCACCAGCAGCCGGCGTGCGGCCACCCCGCGCGCCATCCCCGCAAGCAGCAGCACCAGGCCGACGGCGTACAACAGAAGCCCGAAGGGCGTGAACGCCTGGAGCTGGATCGCTCGCGCCTGGTCGGGCTCCACCAGCCGTACGGCGCTCAGCGCCACCGCCGGGAGCAGCACCACCGTGAGCGCGCACCAGTAGAGGAGACGCGCCGGGGTCATGCCGCCAACCTACCCGCGGCGCTGCCCGGCCGTGTCCGGGAGGTTCCGGGCCTTTCGCCGTCGTTCTGGTGGGTTGCAACTCCCCGGAACGACGGGGATCTCAGCAGCTGCTGAGATCCGCCGGGCTGCCGATGCTCATCCCCGCACCCGCCCGACGGTGACTACAGCAGCACCAGGTCGTCGCGGTGGACGACCTCACGCTCGTAGGCGGCGCCGAGCTCACGCTTGAGGTCGTGGGAGGTGCGGCCGAGCAGCTGCGGGACCTCGTCGGCGTCGAAGTTGACCAACCCACGCGCAACCACAGCGCCGTCCGGGCCGGCGAGGTTGACCGGGTCGCCGGCGGTGAACGCGCCGGTCACGCCGGTGACACCGGCGGCCAGCAGGGAGGCGCGGCGCTCGACGACGGCACGTACGGCTCCGGGGTCGAGCAGCAGCGTGCCCTTCGGCTCGGTGGCGTGGGCAAGCCACAGGAGCCGGGTGGAGCGACGCTTCCCGGTGGCATGGAACAGGGTGCCGACGGGCTCCCCCGCCAGCGCGGAGGCAGCCTGGTCGGCGGCGGCCAGGACCACCGGGATGCCGGCGCCGGTGGCGATCCGGGCGGCCTCGAGCTTGGTCTGCATGCCACCGCTGCCGAGGCCGGCCGCGCCGGGGCGCCCGACCTGAACGTGGCCGAGGTCGGCGAACGACCGCACCTCGGGCACCAGCGCGCTGCTCGGGTCACGCGGGTCGGCGGTGTAGAGGCCGTCGACGTCCGAGAGCAGCACCAGCAGGTCGGCGTGCACGAGGTGCGCGACGAGGGAGGCCAGCCGGTCGTTGTCGCCGAAGCGGATCTCGTTGGTCGCGACCGTGTCGTTCTCGTTGACGATCGGGAGCACGCCGAGCTCGAGCAGCTTGGCGAACGTGGAGTAGGCGTTGCGGTAGTGCGAGCGCCGGGTGACGTCGTCGAGGGTGAGCAGCACCTGGCCGACCACGACGTCGTGGCGGGCGAGCTCCTCGGTGTAGCGGTGCACGAGCAGCCCCTGGCCCACCGACGCGGCGGCCTGCTGGGCGGCGAGCGCCCGCGGCCGCTTGCGCAGGCCGAGCGGCGACAGGCCGGCGGCGATGGCACCCGAGGAGACCAGCACCACCTCGGCGCCACGACCGCGCGCGGCGGCGAGTACGTCGGCCAGCCGGCTCACGGTCGCCGGGTCGATCCCGCCCGCGGTGGTCGTCAGCGACGACGACCCGACCTTGACCACGATCCGGCGCGCGCCGGCAACCTCGAGCCGCGGGCCGGCGGTCATGCGTCGGGGTCGCTCTCAGACCAGTCGGGGTCGTCGCGCGAGCCGATCGTGTAGGCCTTGGGCCCGAACTTCTCCGGCTTGTCGAGGCGGCGCGCCACGTCGGCGCGGGTCTC
>JBAZRQ010000227.1:0-4689 GCA_041662925.1 Nocardioides sp.
GAACGCCGCCCGCCATCCCTACACTCGGCTGCTGCTCGCCTCGGTGCCCAGCGAGGCCGACGCTGACCGACGGCCGGAGCCCACTCGTGCCGCCGAGCTCCCGTCGCCGCTGGACCCGCCGTCCGGGTGCCGCTTCCGCACCCGCTGCCCGCTGGCCACCGACCTGTGTGCCGCTGAGGAGCCGATCCTGCGGGAGCTCCGCCCCGGTCAGTTCGTCGCCTGCCACCACGTAGGGGAGTGACCCGATGACCGGCTTCGCCGACGCGACCGCCACCGCTGCCGCCGTACGGAACGGCCAGGTCTCGGCCCGCGAGGTGGTCGAGGACGCGATCGCGCGGATCGAGAAGCATGACGCGGTCCTCAACACCGTCGTCGCCGAGCGGTTCGAGGCCTCCCTCGCCGAGGTCGATGCCGGCCTCCCCGCGGGCCCGCTGGCCGGAGTGCCGATGTTGGTCAAGGACCTCGGGATGCAGGTGGCCGGCCTGCCGCTGACCCGCGGCAGCCGGCTCTGGGCCGACGACGTCGCCACGGTCGACAGTGAGCTGGTCCGGCGCTACCGCCGCGCCGGCCTGGTGGTGCTCGGGATGAGCAACAGCCCCGAGCTGGGCAAGAGCGCCAGCACGGAGCCGCTCCTGCACGGGCCGACCCGCAACCCGTGGGCCACCACCCACTCGTCGGGGGGCTCCTCGGGGGGTTCGGCGGCCGCCGTCGCGGCCGGCCTCGTGCCGGTGGCGCACGGCAACGACGGCGGTGGGTCGATCCGGATCCCGGCGTCGATGTGCGGACTGTTCGGGCTCAAGCCCAGCCGGGGCCGGGTCACGACCTACCCGGCCCCCACGACGCTGGCCTCGCCGCTCTCCTCCAACCACGTGTTGAGCCGGTCGGTGCGCGACAGCGCGCTCCTGCTGGACCTGACCTCCGGGCCGCTGCCGGGTGACGCCCTGGCGGCCCCTACCCCCAGCCGGTCCTTCACCGAGCAGGCCGCCCATGTCCCTCTGCCGCTGCGGATCGGGTTGGTGACCGCGCGTGCGGACGGCGGCCCGGTGGCGCCCGAGATGGTCGAGGCGGTACGTCGTACGGCCGCGCTCTGCGAGGACCTCGGCCACCACGTCCAGGAGGTCGAGCTGGCGCACGACGCCGCGCTGGTGATGGGCGGGTTCGCCGCCCTGATGGGCGGCTCGCTGCTCGCCGACGTCGACCACCGGCTCGCGGCCCTGGGCCGCGAGCTGCGCGACGACGATCTCGAGCCGTTCACCCGGCTGATGTACGACCACTACCGCGAGACGCTCACCGCCGTGCAGCTGTACGACGCCTACGCGGCCGTCCAACAGGCCGGCTGGCAGCTGGGCGCGATGTTCGGCGAGGTCGACCTGCTGCTGACACCCACCCTGCCGTTGCCGGTGCCCGAGCTCGGTGTCCTCGACACCACCCGCCCCGAGGTGATGTGGGAACGGGCGGGGGACTACTCCGCGTTCACCGCTGCCATCAACGCCACCGGCATGCCGGCCATGTCCGTCCCCTGCGGGCTCGACTCCGCCGGGCTACCGATGGGAGCCCACTTCATCGGCGACCTCGGCACCGAGGGCGTCCTGCTCTCGCTCGCGACCCAGCTCGAGCAGGCGCGGCCCTGGCCGCTGGTCGCCCCCGGCTACGACCTCTGACAGCGAATTCCGACGCGGGTGTCAAGCGGAGGCCAGCTTCCTCACGACGTACTGGTTGAGGCTCAGGCCGTCCTCTGCAGCGTGGATGACGAGGTCTCGGTGGAGGCCTTCGCCGATGCGGACGTTGAAGGTGCCGGAGTACGTCCGGTCTGAGAACGGGACCGGAATCCCCTCGCCCTGCTCGTCCATGTCAGCGAGCGCGTCGCTGATCACCGCCTCGAGCCCCTGGAGCGCCTCGATCTGGGTCGGCGCGAGCCATGACAGCGAGGGGAACTCCAGGCAGGTGGCGACGAACTCGCCGTCCTCGGCTGACCAGGTGACTCGATAGCTGTAGTGGGACACGTCCACTCGGGTCTGGGTCTGCATCAGATGCCCTCCAACTTGTCGATCGCCTTGAGTTCGTTGAAGGCGATGCTCTGCGGGTTGGCCCGCATCGCCTTGACCACCTTGTCAACAGACGGCATCCAAGAATGGTACTGCCCGCGGTACTAAGCGCAAGGCCGAAGGCTCCTGATGACGAAGAAGCCCTCCGCCCATCGGGCGGAGGGCTTCTTCGTCAGTGCGCTGCGGTCAGCTCTTCCAGGCCTCACCGAACAGCAGCAGCATCTCCGAGGTGCCGCTCAGGCCGTGCACGTTGTCGTTCCACGGGATGAAGAACGCCCCGGCGGCCATGGCGACGCCCGGCACGGTCTCCTGCCACAGCTCGTTGATCTGCGTGAGCAGGTCGGTCGCCTCGTCGCCCTCGGCAGCCTGGAGCTGGGCGATCAGGTCGTCCATCTCCGGGTTGGCGTAGCCCGACGGGTTCTGCGGCGACTGGCTGTTGAGGTTGGTGGCCAGTCGGGAGTAGGCGTCCTCGTCCGGGATACTCATCGCGGAGACGGCGAGGTCGTAGTCGTGGGTGACGTAGATCCGCTGGGTCTGGTCCGCGATGTTGCGGAGCAGGTCGAGCTCGACCTCGAAGCCGACGGCCTCGAGCATGGCCTCGATGGTGACCGCACCGGTCTGCGACGCCTGGTCGGACTGGCCGATGTAGGTCAGCTTGCCGTCGTAGCCGTCGGCCTTGGCCTCATCGAGGAGCTCCTTGGCGCGCTCCTGGTCGAAGTCGATCGTCTCGACCTCGGTGTAGTACGGCGCGCTCGGCGAGTAGATGTTGCGGCCCGGGAGCCCGGCGCCACCACTGACCCGCTCGGCGTAGACGGCCGGGTCGATGGCGAGGTTGATCGCCTGGCGGACGCGCACGTCGGAGGCGGCGCGGCCCTCGCGGTTGTTGAGCCAGAACATCGAGCCGAGACCGTTGGGCGACATCAGGCCGGCGACGCCGTCCTGGCGGGCCTTCTCCACGGTCTGGGGGGCGCGGATGTTGGCGACGTCGACCGATCCGCCGGTCAGCGAGTCGAGCCGGTCGTCGTCGCTGCCGAGCCAGACGAAACGAAGCTTCTCGAGGTGCGGCTTGCCGTTCCAGTAGTCCTCGCGCGCCGTCAGGAGCAGCTCCTCGGCGGGCTTGTAGGTCTCCAGGACGAAGGGTCCGGCGCCGATCGGCTCGAACTTCTCCTGGCCGTTGGCGTACGCCGCCGGCGCCATCACCATGCCCGGGCCGCTGGCCAGCATGTTCGGGAACGTGATCCAGGGCTGGTTGAGCGTGAAGACGACCTTGCTGTCGCCTTCCGGCTTCATGTCCTTGATGTTCGTGGCCAGCAGCAGTGTGTTGTAGCCGGCGCTCTGCATGTAGTACCCGAGGCTGCTGACGACCGCGACGGCGTCCAGCGGGGTGCCGTCGGAGAACGTGACGCCCTCTCGCAGGGTGAGCGTCCAGGTGGTGTTGTCCTCGGTGGTCAGCGACTCCGCGAGCCAGGGCTCGAACGCGTCGGTCTCCACGTTGTAGCGCATGAGGACGTCGTAGACCGCGGCCAGTGCGTTGCCGCCGGCGGCACCGTTGGGGATGGTCTGCGTCGGGTCGAGGCTGCGGGCCTCGGAGTAGTCGGCGACGGTCAGGGTGCCGCCGTCCTTGGGCTCCCCGGCGTCACCGTCGACGCCGACGACGCCGGCGGTGTAGATCTCTTCCTTGGTCATCGACGACGAGTCGCCGTCGGTCTCGTCGTCGCCCTCGGAACTGGCGCATCCGGTCACCAACAACGTGCTCGCCAGGAATGCGATGGCGACGCGGCCTCGCGTCGTGATGCGGTTCCTCACTGATCCTCCATGTGACTTGGTCTCGAGCCGTGTAGGCGAGCACCCACCCCGGCTGGTGTGTCACGCGTCACGCTAGGAGCGCGAAGGCCGAGACCAACGTGCGTTCTCCCGGTCAGTGGGACCCGCGTCAGCGGTTGAGGTCGTGCGGTCCGCTCGCCTCGTCGGGAGGTACGCCGCGTCGCGCGAGCTCGGCCGCGGCCCGGTCGAGGCCGCCGTGCTCGAGCGCCGCGAGGGCGGAGCTGCCGCTCCAGACCACGCGCCGGCCGCGCCGGACGGTGACCGTCATGGTCGCGCCCAGGTGCTCGATGGCGCCGGGCACGTTGCGGCGTTCGCTGGGCAGCGGCACCGGCAGGACGTGGGCGTCGGACAACGGGGCCCGCCCCTCGACCTCCACCTGCCAGCCCCGGCTCCGGCCGCGGACCACCCACACGTGGTCGGTGACCTGGGCCCGTACGGGGGAGGTGACCGGGTTGCCGAGCCGAACGACCTCACCGTCCGGGAGCCGTACGACGAGCGCCGTGACCTCGGTGCGCAGCGGGCCGGCCGTGACTTCGCCCCCGGCGAACGCGACGCAGGCACCGTCGCCGAAGCCCTGGGCCTGGCCCCACCACCACGAGTCCGGGAAGCCCTCGCGTCCCCAGTTCTTCTCGGTGTAGACCTCGGCGTCCGCGAAGTCCCACACCTCGTCGCCGAGCGTCGCGCGGCCACTGGCACGCCCTCCCAGCAGCCAGGGATGCCAGTACTGGTTGAGCCCGGGGACGGACTGGAAGCCGCTGGACCCGCCGAAACGGCGCCGCGGCCACGGCGCCGGGTCGGCGACGGTGAGGTCGAGCCGGGC
>JBAZRQ010000228.1:0-4677 GCA_041662925.1 Nocardioides sp.
AAGCGACGGCCGTGGTCCTCGCCCCCGCGGCCCCCAGTAGAACCCGCGCCGACGATCCGCGTGGGGTTTTGGGGACACCGGTGGCGGCGCACCACGAGCCGGCGGCCGGCACGTAGTCTCCGCGGCATGCGACCGGCCCTCCTGAGCGTCTGGGCCCGGTTGGCGCTCGGGCTCGGATGGGTCGCGTTGCTGGTGCTCACGTTCGGGGTCGGTGAGCGGGAGTCGTCACTGGCGGAGCTCGAGGACGCCGTACGCGCGGGCGAGGTGAGCGACATCGTCGTGTCCGGGGGTCTCAGCGCCCGCGGTCGAGGGATGGCGACCGTCGAGGTCCACTGGCGTGAGGGGATCACGCGCTACTCGGCCACGGTCATCGAGGCGCGTCCCCGGAGGTCGGCGCCCCCTCCGCAGCGGCTCGACGGGGCCGACGTCGTGGCCGGCGACGTGGAAGATCGGCTGGCCAGGCTGCAGCCCGGTCTGACGTTCCACCGTGAGGACTACGACCCACCTGGGGTGTCCACGAGCCTGATGGGTGGGCCGGTGCACGACGGGGCGGCGATGGCGCTCCTCGGGCTGTGGGGAAGCACCCTGCTGCTCCTGGTGCTCTCGCCGCAACCGTGGCGCGCGACGCGCTGGGCGTGGTTCTGGCTCATGTGGGTGCCGGTCCCCCTGGGGCAGCTTGCCTACCTGCTCCTGTCCGGGCCGGCGCCGGGCACGTCGCCACCGCGCGACGGCAAACGGCTCACCGGCGGCCAGGGCTTCCTGCTGGCCGTCGCCGCAGGGCTCGCGGCCAACCTGCTGATCCCGGTCCTCCGAGGCTGACTCGGGTGACGCATGGTGTTCGCCCAAGACGAACACCGGAACACCCACCTCGGCGCCCGGCGTTGAGCCGGACATGTCCCTGACCCGTCTGCCCGTGCTGTTCCTCACCGACCTCGTCGTGCTGCCCGGCATGGTCGTGCCCGTCGAGCTCGACGAGGCCGCCCAGGCCGCCGTCGACGCCGCGCGCGCCGGCAGCGACAACCAGCTCCTCGTCGCCCCGCGCCTCGAGGACCGCTACGCGTCGTACGGCGTGGCGGCGACCGTCGAGCGCGTCGGCAAGCTCGCCGGCGGCGCTCCGGCCGCGGTGCTGCGCGCGGAGAAGCGCGCCCGGATC
Source organism: Nocardioides sp. (assembly GCA_041662925.1). GTDB lineage: Bacteria > Actinomycetota > Actinomycetes > Propionibacteriales > Nocardioidaceae > Nocardioides. The sequence goes on from JBAZRQ010000228.1 coordinate 1,154, forward strand.
GGCAACGGCGTCACCGGCCCCGGCGCCGCTCTGTGGGTCGAGGTCGAGACCGTCGACGAGAGCGTCAGCGACCACGCCCGCGAGCTCGCCGAGGACTACCGGCGCCTGGTGGTCGCGGTGCTGCAGCGCCGCGAGGCCTGGCAGGTCATCGACTCCGTCAACCGGCTGACCGACCCCAGCGAGCTGGCCGACGCGGCCGGCTACGCGTCGTACCTCTCGCCGGAGCAGAAGCGCGAGCTCCTCGAGACCCCCGACGTCGAGCAGCGGCTCGAGACGGTGATCGGGTGGACCCGCGACCACCTCGCCGAGGCCGAGATCGCCGACAAGATCGGCACCGAGGTCCGCGAAGGCATGGAGAAGAGCCAGCGGGAGTTCCTGCTGCGCCAGCAGCTCGCCGCGATCCGGAAAGAGCTAGGTGAGGGCGAGACTCAGCAGTCAGGAGGCGCCGACGACTACCGCGGCCGCGTCGAGGCCCTGATCGAGCGGGGCGTGCCCGACGCTGTGGGCCAGGCGCTGCTGCGCGAGGTCGACAAGCTCGAGCGCTCCAGCGACCAGAGCCCCGAGACCGGCTGGATCCGGACCTGGCTCGACACCGTGCTCGACCTGCCCTGGGCCGTGCGCACCGACGACTCGACCGACGTGGTCGCCGCCCGCGCCGTCCTCGACGCGGACCACCACGGCCTCGACGAGGTCAAGGAGCGGATCGTCGAGTACCTCGCCGTCCGCGCCCGGCGCGCCTCGCGCGGCCTCGAGGTCGTCGGCGGCCGCGGCTCCGGCGCCGTGATCCTGCTGGCCGGGCCTCCCGGGGTCGGCAAGACCTCGCTGGGGGAGTCGGTGGCCCGCGCGCTCGGTCGCAAGTTCGTCCGCGTCGCCCTCGGCGGCATCCGCGACGAGGCGGAGATCCGCGGCCACCGCCGGACGTACGTCGGAGCGCTGCCGGGCCGCATCGTGCGCGCGGTCAAGGAGGCCGGGTCGATGAACCCGGTGGTCCTGCTCGACGAGGTCGACAAGGTCGGGGCCGACTACCGAGGCGACCCCGCGGCCGCGCTGCTCGAGGTGCTGGACCCGGCGCAGAACCACACCTTCCGCGACCACTACCTCGAGCTCGACCTGGACCTGTCCGACGTGCTGTTCATCGCCACGGCCAACGTGGTCGAGCAGATCCCGAGCGCGCTGCTGGACCGGATGGAGCTGGTCACCCTCGACGGCTACACCGAGGACGACAAGGTCGCCATCGCGCGTGACTTCCTGCTCCCGCGCCAGCTGGAGCGGGCCGCGCTGACCGCCGACGAGGTCACCGTGACCGACGCGGCGCTGCACGAGCTCGCCGCCGACTACACCCGCGAGGCCGGGGTCCGGCAGATGGAGCGGCTGATCGCCAAGGCGCTGCGCAAGGCGGCGACCCGCCTCGCGACCACCGATGCCGACGTCGTCGAGATCGACGTACCCGACCTCAAGGAGCTGGTCGGGCGGCCGCGGTTCACTCCCGAGGCGCACGAGCGGACGTCGGTGCCGGGCGTGGCCACCGGGCTCGCGGTGACCGGCATGGGCGGCGACGTCCTCTTCATCGAGGCCTCCGCCCACGAGGGCACCTCGGGCCTGACCCTGACCGGTCAGCTGGGCGACGTCATGAAGGAGTCCGCGCAGATCGCGCTGTCCTTCGTCCGCGCGCACGCCGACCAGCTGGGCGTGGACCCGGCGTTCTTCGACAGGGCGATCCACGTGCACGTGCCGGCGGGCGCCGTACCCAAGGACGGGCCGTCCGCCGGCATCACCATGGTCACCGCCCTGGCCTCGTTGGCCACCGGTCGCCCGGTGCGCGGCGACGTGGGCATGACCGGCGAGGTCACGCTCAACGGCCGGGTGCTGCCGATCGGCGGGCTCAAGCAGAAGCTGCTCGCCGCCCAGCGCGCCGGCCTCACCGACGTGTTCGTGCCGCTGCGCAACGAGCCCGACCTCGATGACGTACCGGCCGAGGTGCTCGAGACGGTCACGGTGCACCCCGTCGCCGACGTGCTGGACGTCGTGGCCGGTGCGCTGGAGCCGGTCGCTGAGGGGGTCGCGACCGTCGCCGCCTGAGTCCGCATGCCGGACACGATGTGCACATCGTGAGACGCGCCCCGTACTGTTTCCACCAGCTCATCAAGAGGGACTGAGGGTACGGCCCAGTGAAGTCCCGGCAACCGCCGCGTGCCCCCTGCCATTGGCAGTCGCGGAAACGGTGCTAATTCCGTCCCGGCGCGAGGTACGCGCCGGGGAAGATGAGAAGGAGGACTCATGAGCACCGTCGTTGCCGAGAAGGTCGACCTCACCCCAGCAGCTGCCCCCACCGCGGGCCCTGCGATCCGCGAAGGTGCCTTCGGCAACGCGCGGGCGCTGACCTGCCGTGAGTGCGGTCACCAGATCGAGCTGGGTCCCCACTACGCATGCTCGGAGTGCTTCGGGCCGCTCGAGATCGCCTACGACTTCCCGGTCGTCACCCGCGAGCAGATCGAGGCCGGACCGCGCAACATCTGGCGCTACAAGGCGCTGCTGCCGGTGCCGGCCGACATCGAGCAGAGCCCCAACATGGAGCCCGGGTTCACCCGGCTGCTCAAGGCCGGCAACCTCGGCCGCGAGCTGGGCATCGACAACCTGTGGGTCAAGGACGACAGCACCAACCCCACCAACTCCTTCAAGGACCGCGTCGTCGCCTGCGCGCTGAGCGCGGCCACCGAGTTCCACTCGAAGGTCTTCGCCTGTCCGTCCACCGGCAACCTCGCCAACGCGGTCGCGGCCGCCGGCGCCCGCGCCGGCATCAAGACCGTGGTGTTCATCCCGAGCAACCTCGAGCAGCCCAAGCAGGTCAACTCCGCGGTCTTCACCGAGTCCCTGGTCGCCGTCAACGGCAACTACGACGACGTCAACAAGCTGGCCTCCGAGATCGCCGGCGAGGAGGAGGGCTGGGCGTTCGTCAACGTCAACGTCCGCCCCTACTACGCCGAGGGCTCCAAGACGCTGGGCTACGAGATCGCCGAGCAGCTCGGCTGGCGGCTGCCCGACCAGATCGTCATCCCGGTCGCGTCCGGCTCCCAGCTGACCAAGGTGCACAAGGCGTTCCAGGAGCTGATCCAGCTCGGCCTGGTCGCGGACAAGCCCTACCGGGTCTTCGGCGCGCAGGCCGAGGGCTGCTCGCCGGTGTCGGCCGCCTACAAGACCGGCACCGACGCGATCCGCCCGGTCAAGCCCGACACGATCGCCAAGAGTCTCGCGATCGGCAACCCGGCCGACGGCATCTACGTGCTCGACATCTGCCGCCAGACCGGCGGCGCGGTCGAGGACATCACCGACGACGAGGTCCGCGCCGGCATCGTGCTGCTCGCCCGCACCGAGGGCATCTTCACCGAGACCGCCGGCGGCACCACGGTCGGCGTCCTGAAGAAGCTCGTCGAGACCGGCCAGCTCGACACCACCCTCGAGACCGTCGTCATCAACACCGGCCACGGCCTCAAGACCCTGGACGCGATCGCCGGCCAGGTCGGGCC
>JBAZRQ010000229.1:0-4668 GCA_041662925.1 Nocardioides sp.
CAGGGCGTGGCAAGGACCGTGACCTCGTCGGGGACAAGGTCCTTCTCGGTGTCTGGCTCGACCTCGACGGGACTGGGAGCGGACACGGATCCATGGTGGCACACTCCCGGCATGCACTCAGGCACGGATCTCCAGTCACGCCTCGACGACGGCGCGTTGTGGCTCACGCTCAACCGGCCCGAGGTCTTCAACGCCCTCAGCCCGCAGATGGCGGTCGAGATCGCGGAGCTGACCGAGGAGGCCGTCAGTCGCGAGGACGTGCGCGTCGTCGTCCTGACCGGCACGGGGGCCGCCTTCAGCACCGGCGCCGACATCTCGGGCGACAACGCCCACGAGAACTTCGACGTCCGCGCGATGGACGCGGCCAACCGGATCATCCGCGCCATCGTGGGCCTCGACAAGCCCGTCGTCGCGGCGGTCAACGGGATCGCCGCGGGCGTGGGCTGCTCGGCCGCGCTCGCGTCCGACATCGTCATCGCGACGGAGTCCGCGAGCTTCCTGCTGGCGTTCGCGAGGATCGGCTTCATGCCCGACGGCGGCGCCTCCGCGACCGTGGCCGCCTCCATCGGCCGGGCCCGGGCCATGCGGATGGGGCTGCTCGCCGAGCCACTCTCGGCGCGGGAGGCGTACGACGCCGGCCTGGTCACGCACCTCGCCTCCGACGAGGACTTCCCCGCGGTCGTGGAGAAGATCGTGCGCCGTCTCGCCGCCGGCCCGCCGCTGGCGCTCGCCGCCACCAAGCGGGCGATCAACGCCGCGACCCTGGGTCAGCTGGAGCCGGCCCTCGAACGCGAGCGCACCGGTCAGAGCCTGCTCATGCGCACCGCCGACGTCGCCGAAGGCATGCGCGCCTTCGGCGAACGTCGCCGGCCCGTCTTCCGCGGTGAGTGATCACCGGCCCGTCACAGGGCCGGTCACTGGGCCGGTCACAGGGCCATCGGCACCTCGATCACGACCGGGTTGGCGTCGTCGGCGTTGACCACCACGGCCAGCCGGTCCGGCGCGCCGTCACTGAACTGCGCCGGGATCGTGACCTTCACCGACCCGTCACCGACTGCCTTCCCGACGACGTCGAGGAACCCGCCGTTGGCGTTGAGGGTCATCAGGCTGATCGGCTGGCCCGCGAACGGCTGCGGCAGGGTGATCTCGACCTCGTACGGGAAGGTCTGCTCCGGGGTGGGCGGCAGCGGGCGGTAGACCGTGGTGAACTGCCGGGGCTCCAGGATCAGGAACTGCTTGGTCCCGCCGTACATCTTCATGGTCGGGTCACCGAAGAGGTGCCACAGGTAGAGCTCGTTGCGGGTGTTGCCGTCTCCCCCCGCGATGCCCGGTCCCGAGGGCGGCGCCAGGCCGGCCAGGCGGAGCTTGCCGTTGACGAGCGCGTCGCCGACTCGCAGCTTGGCCGACGGGCCTTCACCGAGCAGCACGTGGGGCAGCAGGCCGTCGAGGAAACCGAGACCGATCTGCGAGTTGTGCCAGCTCGGGGAGTTGCGCGTGTCACCGAAGGCCGCGACGGCACCGCCGGTCTCCTTCACCAGCGCCTGCTGGACGAACGACGTCTCGTCGTTGTCGTAGCTCGCACTCGCGCAGTTGATGCTCATCAGCACGGGCAGCTGGTCGTTGGTGTTGGTGAGGGCGTTGACCTCGGTGGTCGTGAAGAGCGGGTCTCCCCAGCCGTCGGACCACCCGTGGTCGCGGTGGACCATCAGGAACCGGCCCGCGTTCCAGGCGGCCGACACGTCCGCGCCGTCCCCGTCCCAGGCGAACCCGGGCTTGAGCAGACCGGAGGGCAGCGCCGTGCCGTCGTTGAAGTGGGTCGGGGTCGTGGTCGGGCCGTCCTCGTAGATCCGGTCCACCGTCACGACCCGTCGTACCAGGCCAGTGCGAGCCGTCTCCGCGAACTGGATGAACGTCCGGTCCTCGCGGCCGTCGTTGACCTCGCCGGCGTCGTCGGTGTCCTGGAACTGCGCGGCGATGCTGGCTCGCGTGAGCATCGAGCCCGTGGGCGGGGTCGTCGTGTAGTGGTTGATCTTGGCGATGAAGCGCTGCAGCTCGGTCGGGGTGTTGCCCAGGATCCGGCCGACGGCGATGTCGGGCAGCTCGTCGGCGTTGTTCGCCGTCGAGTAGGGGTTGTCCGACGGGATGCCACCGGGCCCGGTGGTGAAGGTGGGCACGTACTCGTCGTCGCCGATGATCGTGACGTAGCTCGGTCGGATGCAGGTGGCGCTGTTGACATGCGATCGGATGAAGGTCTGGATCGCCGTCGCCGTCGTCCCCAGGGCTCGCCCGAGCGTGTAGATGCGGGTGCGGAAACCGTCCGCGACCCGCGCGTTGGCGTAGGTCTGGGCCTCCGCGAACGTGGCGGAGCTAGTGATGACCATCAGCTCCTCACCGCAGCGGTACAGCTCGAACACGCCGCCCGCGCGGATGAGCTCCTCGTTGAGGAGCCCGCCGACCAGGCGCGAGGCGGACAGCTCCCACGGCGACGACAGCGGGGCATCGAAGCCCTTCCCGTCCTTGAACTTCACGTCGAAGACCAGGTTGGTGAACACCTTGAGGGTGTCCGTGGACGGGGTGTACTGGGCCGTGGCCAGCCCCGCCCGACCGATCCGCACGTCACGCGCGGTTCCCAGCAGGTCCGCGTCGGCGGGCCGCTGCGGGAAGGTGCCCTTCAGCGGGAGCTCCGGCACGAAGGGCGGCGCGCTGAACGGCGGCTCGGTGAAGTCGGGCGCCGGCTCGTCGTCGACGGGCTCCGGCTGGGTGGGGAAGAGCTGGACGTTGTCGAGGGTCACCGACTTCGAGGAGGCCAGGTCGACCGAGACCTGCGCGCCCTCGGGCACTCCGAACAGCTCCGAGACGATCGGGATCCCCGGCTGCCCGGGCCGGCCCGGGGTCACTGTGTCAGGTGCCAGCAGCCTCACGTAGGACCGACCGCCGACCCGCTCGGGCATCATGATCACCTTCGGCATCGCCACCGCGACCTTCAGGTGGTTGCCGGTGCTGGCCATCACGGTCGTCTTGGCCTCGCCACGCGTGCTCGGGGCGACACCGCCCCCGCACTGCCGGGTCTTGGGGGACGCCAGCAGGAGCAGGCTCGCCCGGGTGGACAGGGTGTTGAGGCCTGCGAGCCGGTTGAGCGTGCGGGTCCGCAGTGCCTTGGGCCGGGGTCGTACCTTCGTGCCCTTGAGGACGGTGCGGTACCTCGCCAGCTCGGCCACAGACCGGCACGGGGCAGCGTTCGCGTGACTACGCGCTGCCCGGGATAGCTTGACCAGCCTGGTGCGGGAGGGCGGTCTGACCGCCTTTCTGGACAGCTTGCCGGTCTGGGTGACGAGAGTCCGCAGCGCCTTGTTGGCCGCGGGGCTTGCCTTCTCGGTCGCCGACGGGGCCGGCGCCCGGGTGGGCGCGGCGACACCGGTGGCGGCCGGCACGGACGCGGCCAGCGAGACGACGAGCACCGAGGTGGTCAGGAGGGCGAGGAAGGAGGAGCGCTGCGAGGAGACGGAGAGTCGGGGCATGAGGAGGGCCTACCGATCAATGAGGGGGGTGTCGGCACGAGGCAACCCCCCAGGGCTCACGCCGCAACCTCGCGTTCAAGGTAGCCCCGGGGCGGGGGACCGAAGCAAGGGTGATATAGACCGGTTTGCGGGTCAGCACCACTTCTCCACCAGCGCCCTGACCACGGTCAGGTTGCGGTTGGTCGCGACGCCGAGCACCTTCTCGACGGCCGCGTTGCTCAGCGTCGCCTCGTGGTAGTCCCCGCCCAGCAGCAGGTGCACGGCGCGGCCGGCGACGTGGACGCGCGCCTGGTCCGAGCTGCGCGCCTCCAGCTGTCGGGCCGCCTCCGGGTGCGGGTCGGCCTTGAGCAGCGAGACGTAGTGGCGCCCCTGGTGAGCCGCCCCGAACCGCTCGGCGTCGTCGGCGATGTCGCACAGCTCGGCCGGAGTGAACACGATCGTCGGCACCGCGAAACCCTGCGAGTTCTCGTAGGCGCGCTCGAGGGCGGCCTCGATCCTGGCGCGTGACCGCATGGCCGTGTCGAGACGGACGTTGCCGGTGTTGATGTGGGTCGCCACGTTGGTGAAGCCGGCGGCCTCGGTCGCGGCGAGGATCGCCTCCTTGGGGAACTTGCGGGTGGCCCCGAGGTTGATCGCCCGGAGAAACCCGACGTAGGTGACCATTCCGTGATCATGCCAGTCTCCGGGATACCCTCCAGGCATGTCGACTGGGGATAGCGACGGGCGTTCTTCGCGTTGGAATGCTCATCGCGCAGAACGCCGCGCCGAATTGGTCGCTGCGGCGGTCGCCGCCATCGACACCCATGGGCCAGACGTCAGCATGGCGCAGATAGCGGCCGTGGCCGGGGTCAGCAAGCCGGTGCTCTACCGCTACTTCGACGACAAGCACGAGCTCCACGCGGCCGTCGGCCAGTGGGGCGCCGACGAGGTGCTGCGCCGGGTGGTCCCGGCGATGCTCGCCGAGGGCCCCGTGCGTGACAAGTTCAGCGGCGCCATCGATGGCTACCTGTCGATGATCGAGGATCACCACCAGCTGTTCGTGCTGCTGGTGCGCCACCGGCCCGGCAGCGACCCGCTGGCCGATGGCAGGGTCAAGATCGTCTCGACCCTGGCGCACTTCCTCAGCGAGACCCTGCGCGGGCTCGACCTC
>JBAZRQ010000230.1:0-4666 GCA_041662925.1 Nocardioides sp.
TAGAGCTGGCTCGGGACGTCGCAGGTCGCGCCCGGGTAGGTGTTGTCGCGCCAGGTGCCGCCGACGTCGGGGCCCTTCTCGATCACCACGAAGTCGGTCTCGCCGTCCTCCTGGAGCTTGATCGCGGCACAGAGGCCGGCGAAGCCGGCGCCGACGATCAGGTGGTCGACGTACTGGTGGTTCACGTGCGGGGGAGTGCTCATGGGGGATGACGGTATTGCCGTTATTGAACAAGTGTCAATATAGTCGGTGGGGTGACGGCACCCACACGCACCCGGCTCTCGGCCGACGAGCGCCGGTCCCAGCTGCTCGACCTCGGTGTCCGGCTGCTGTCGACCCGCAGCCTCGACGAGCTCTCGATCGACGTGCTCGCCGAGGAGGCCGGGATCTCCCGCGGCCTGCTCTACCACTACTTCGGCAACAAGCACGCGTTCCACGAGGCCGTCGTGCGACGGGCCGCCGACGACCTGATCGCCCAGACCGCGCCGCCGGTCGACGGGGGGCCCCTCGAGCGGCTGCTGATCTCGATGACGGCCTACGTCGACTACGTCGTGGCCAACTACGAGGGCTACCTGTCCCTGGTCAAGGGCGCGGCCGGGGGCAACGACACGCTCCGCGAGATCTACGACGAGGCCCGCTCGGCCCTGACCGACCGCGTCTTCCGCGAGGACGCGCAGGGCACGATCATCACCGACACCCCGACCAACCGCCTGCTGGTGCGCGGCTGGTCGGCGATGTCGGAGGAGCTCGTGCTCGCCTGGTACGCCCACCCCACGGGCGTCAGTCGCGACGAGCTGATCGCGATCATGGCCACCTCGCTGCCGGCCCTCGTCGGGGTAGTCCCTCACCCCTGACCCGACGGGCGGTCAGGAGGAGGAGACGACGGCGGCGAGCTGGTCGAGGCCCCAGCCGAGGTCCTCGGCGGAGATCACGAGCGGCGGGGCCAGCCGGATGGTGGAGCCGTGGGTGTCCTTGGCCAGGACGCCGCGGGCCATCAGGGCCTCGCAGACCTGGCGTCCGGTGCCGATCGACGGGTCGATGTCGACGCCGGCCCAGAGGCCGCGCGTGCGGACCGCGAGCACGCCGTGGCCGACCATCGCCTCGAGGCGCTCACGCATCAGCTCGCCGAGCTCGGCGCCGCGGCGCTGGAACTCGCCGGTGGCGAGCATCTCGACGACCGTGCGACCGACGGCGCAGGCCAGCGGGTTGCCGCCGAACGTCGAGCCGTGCTGACCGGGCTGGAGTACGCCGAGCACGTCACGGTCGGCGACCACGGCCGACACGGGGACGATGCCGCCGCCGAGCGCCTTGCCCAGCACGTAGATGTCGGGCACGACGTCCTCGTGGTCGCAGGCGAAGGTGTGGCCGGTGCGGCCGAGGCCGGACTGGATCTCGTCGGCGGCGAACAGGACGTTCTCGCGGGTGCAGACCTCGCGGATGCCGCGCAGGTAGCCGTCGGGCGGGATGACCACGCCGCCCTCGCCCTGGATCGGCTCGACCAGCACGGCGACGGTGTTGTCGTCGATGGCCGCCTCGAGCGCGGCGAGGTCGCCGAAGGGGACGGTCACGAAGCCTGGGGTGAACGGGCCGAAGCCGTCGCGGGCGACGGGGTCGTCGCTGAATCCGACGATCGTGGTGGTGCGGCCGTGGAAGTTGCCGGACGCGACGATGATCTTGGCCTGGTCGGCGGGCACGCCCTTGACCTCGTAGCCCCACTTGCGGGCGACCTTGATCGCAGTCTCGACGGCCTCGGCGCCGGTGTTCATCGGCAGCACGAGGTCCTTGCCGCACAGGTCGCCGAGCTCGGCGCAGAAGTCGGCGAACTGGTCGTGGACGAAGGCCCGGCTGGTCAGGGTCATCTTGTCGAGCTGCGCGTGGGCGGCGGCGACCAGCGCCGGGTGGCTGTGGCCGAAGTTGAGCGCGGAGTAGCCGGCGAGCAGGTCCAGGAAACGGCGGCCGTCGACGTCGGTCATCCAGGCGCCCTCGGCCTTCGCGAGCACGACCGGGAGCGGGTGGTAGTTGTGCGCGGTGCGCGCCTCGGCGCGGGCGAACTCGGCGTCGTTTTGGCCGGCCCCGTCGTGGCCGGCGGGGGTGGAAAGGTCGGTCACGGTGGTTGTCATCTCGGCTCGTCTTCCTCGCAGTCAGGGTGGGGCAAGATTGTCAGACAATCTGTGGCCAACACTATCGCAACCGGACCCGGATCGTGGTGTCGCCGGGGGCGCTGTCGAGGTCGACGGTACCTCCGTGGGCGGTCACGATCGCGTGGACCAGCGCCAGCCCCAGGCCCACGCCACCCTCGCGGTTGCGGGCGGCATCGCCGCGCGCGAACCGCTCGAACGCGTGCGTGACCAGGTCCGGTGGGAAGCCGGGGCCGTCGTCGCGCACCTCGAAGCCCCGGTCGTCGAGGACGACCATGACCTCGGTGCCGGGCGGGGTGTGCTTGCGCGCGTTGGTGAGCAGGTTCGTGACCACCTGGTGCAGGGCCTGCTCGTCGCCCAGCACCTCGACGGAGTGCTCGGGGAGGTCCAGCGACCAGCGGTGGCCGGGCGCCAGCACCCGGGCGACCTCGACCGCCTCGAGCAGCACGCGGGTGAGGTCGACCGGCTCGTGCGCGAGCGGCCGGCCGGCGTCGAGCCGGGCGAGGAGCAGCAGGTCCTCGACCAGCCGCGTCATCCGCGCCGACTCCTCCTCGACCTTGCCCAGTGCGGTCGCCGCGGCCTCCGGGTCGCCCGGGCGGCGTCGCGCCAGCTCGGCGTACCCGACGATCGTGGTCAGCGGGGTGCGCAGCTCGTGCGACGCGTCGGCCACGAACTGGCGGACCTGCTGCTCGCTGCGGTGCCGTGCGGACAACGAGGTCTCGACGTGCTCCAGCAGCATGTTGAGGGCCGAGCCGACCTGGCCGACCTCGGTGCGGACGTCGGTGAGGTGCTCGGGGACCCGCTCGGTCACGCCGATGTCGCCGGAGGCCAGCGGCAGCCCGGCGACCGCGTGGGCGGTCTCGGCGACCTCGCGCAGCGGCCGCAGCTGGCGTCGTACGACGGTCGAGGCGAGCGCCCCGGTGGTCACCAGGCCGAGCAGCGTCAACAACAGCTCCCAGCGCACGACCGACGCGACCGCGTCGTCGACCGCCTCGGTGGGCAGGCCGGTGACCTGGTCGTCGTCGGCGGTCACCCGGTAGGTCCCGTGCCCCGGGACGTCGACGGTGTGCACCTGTCCGTCCTCGGGGATGTCTCCGAGGAGGTCGAGGGCCTCCTCGGAGAGCTCGTCGCCCTCGAAGCGCAGCTCGGTGAGGATCTCCCCGACGCCCAGGTCCGGGAACGCGACGAGGGTCCCGGGCTCCTGGTTGCCGATGTCGACTCCGGGCGGGGCGCCGGGAGGTCCGCTCCGGGCCGACGACCGCACCTTGTCGTCGAGCTGGCCGTTGAGGTAGCTGCGCATGGCCAGCGCCGTCGCCCCGCTGATCAGCAGCGCGGCGACCGCGACCAGCGCGACGGTCGTCACGACCAGTCGCGACGTGAGCGAGCGGGGCAGGCTCACGGGCAGCCTCACGGCAGGCTCACGGCAGGGGGCTTCAGGACGTAGCCGGCGCCGCGCATCGTGTGGATCATCGGCTCCCGGCCGGCGTCGACCTTCTTGCGCAGGTAGGAGATGTAGAGCTCGACCACGTTGGCCTGCCCGCCGAAGTCGTAGTTCCAGACCCGGTCGAGGATCTGGGCCTTGCTCAGGACCCGCCGCGGGTTGCGCATCAGGTAGCGCAGCAGCTCGAACTCCGTGGCCGTGAGCGTGATCTCGGCGCCGTCGCGGAACACCTCATGGCTGTCCTCGTCGAGGGTGAGGTCGCCGACCGTGAGCACCGACGACGTCTGCGCCTGCCGCGCCCCGGCCCTGCGCATCAGTGCCCGCAGTCGGGCCACGACCTCCTCGAGCGAGAAGGGCTTGGTGACGTAGTCGTCGCCGCCCGCGGTCAGCCCGGCGACCCGGTCCTCGACGGCGTCGCGGGCGGTGAGGAACAGGACCGGTACGGCGGGGTCGGCCACGCGCATCCGGCGCAGCACCTCGAGGCCGTCGAAGTCCGGCAGCATCATGTCGAGCACGACCGCATCGGGTCGGAAGTCCTTCGCGGCGCTGACGGCCTTGGTGCCGGTGTGCGCGGCCTCCACCTGCCACCCCTCGTAGCGCAGCGCCATCGAGATCAGCTCGGCGATGTTGACCTCGTCGTCGACGACGAGGACGCGCAGCGGAGAGCCGTCGGCGCGGAGCAGGTCCGCCGAGGACTGGTCGGGAGGTGCCATGGGCACCACTGTGCCGCCGCCCGCTGTGAGTTTGCTGTGGACTCGCCTTCATTGCGCCGTCATCCCCCGGGCACAGGTGACGCACAGGCGGGCCGGCGAACCTCGGTCCATGACTGACAACCCGCAGACCCCCATCGACGAGCCCGCCATCGACGAGAGCACCGACCAGCAGCCCCCGCTGCCGACCAAGCCCGGCTGGCGTGAGCGCACCCTCGGGATGCGCGGCGTCGCCGCCGTGACCCTCGCCGGCCTGATCCTCGGAGGTCTCGGTGGCGCGGCCATCGGCGTCGTCGCGTCCGGGGACGACGACGACGCCTGGCGCCCGCCTGACAACTTCGAGCGGCAGGGACCGCCGGACGGTGGTCGCGGGGGCC
>JBAZRQ010000231.1:0-4655 GCA_041662925.1 Nocardioides sp.
CTTGAGCAGCGGCGCCATGTGCTTGGGCGTCTGCCAGCCGGAGTGCCCGGCGTCGACGTAGACCCACGCCCCGGCCCGGGTCAGCCGCCGGACGGCGAACTGCAGCAGCCCCAGCCGGTTGCCGCGTCCGGTGCACTCGGGGTTGCCGATGAAGGCGATGGCGTCGGGCTCGAGGATCACCATCGGCTTGGTGCCGGTCAGCCCGCCGGCGACCTTGGTGACCCAGGCCCGGTAGTACTTGTCGGTGATCTGGTCGTCCTGCGAGGAGTAGAGGCCGCAGTCACGGTCGGGGATGTTGTAGACGCTCAGCAGCGGCGTCTTGCCGGCCTTGACCGCGCGCGAGGTGTAGCGGCGTACGGCGGCCTTCACGTTCTTGAGCTGGTAGTGGTCGGTGACCCACAGCGGCTGGGCGCGCGTGCCGATCCGCCGGAACTCGGTGCCGGCCTGCGCCGCGTGCATCAGCGGGTCGACGAACAGTCCGCGCGTGCGCCGCACGTCCACGGCCCGCTCGTGCGCCGCGCCCGCGGCCACCTCGTCGGCCCCCTCGTCGGCACCAGCCACGGGCGCGCCGAACGTGAGCAGGCCGGCGACCAGCGCGAGCAGGAAGCAACGTACCGGGAGGAGGGAGGCCACGGTCCAGGGTAGGCCGCGGGCCGCGTCGACGCCGCGGGAAAGGAAGTTCTGACAGGGTTGTCGTATCCGAGCCAGGCCCTTCGTAGAGAGGGTGAGAGGCAGCCGCGAGGGCCGCCGGACCTAGGAGATCACCATGACCGAGTACCTGCTGGCCGTGAACGGCAACCTCGACGAGGACGCCGCGGACACGCGCACCATGGCGGACTACCAGCCGATGTTCGAGGCGGTCGACCGGTTCAACGAGAAGCTCAAGGCCGCTGGCGCCTGGGTCTTCGCCGGCGGCCTGCACCCCGTGTCGACGACCACCACGGTCGACAACACCGGCGCCGCGCCGATCGTGACCGACGGCCCGTTCGTCGAGAGCAAGGAGTACCTCGGCGGCTTCTGGGTGATCGAGGCGCCCGACCTCGACGCCGCGCTCGAGTGGGCCAAGGAGGGCTCCAAGGCGTGCGCCGGGCGGGTCGAGGTGCGCCCGTTCCAGAGCGAGGCCGACGACGCTGCGATGCGTGTCGACACCACCGCCGGTGAGTGACGGTTGAGCGACCCTTGACCGATGCAGACGCGCACGCCGCGATCGAACGGATCTTCCGCGAGGAGTACGGCCGGGTGGTCGCCTCCCTGGTCCGCCGCTTCGGTGACATCGACGTCGCCGAGGAGGCTGCCGGGGAGGCGCTCCTGGTCGCCCTGGAGCGGTGGCCGGCCGACGGCACCCCGCCCAACCCGGGCGGCTGGCTGACCACGACCGCCGCCCGCAAGGGCATCGACCGGATCCGTCGGGAGCAGCAGCGCGACGCCAAGCACCAGGCCGCCATGATGATCAACGACGACACACCCCACGAGCCCACCGGCATCGTCGACGACGACCGGCTCCGGCTGGTCTTCACCTGCTGCCACCCCGCGCTCGCCCCCGAGGCGCGGGTGGCGCTGACCCTGCGGCTACTCGGCGGCCTCACCGTCGCCGAGATCGCGCAGGCGTTCCTGGTGCCCGAGACCACGATGGCCCAGCGGATCACCCGCGCGAAGGCCAAGATCAAGGCCGCCCGGATCCCCTACCGCGTGCCCGACGAGGCCGACCTCCAGGAGCGGGTCGCGGCGGTGATGGCGGTGATCTACCTCGTGTTCAACGAGGGCTACCTGTCCAGCTCCGCGGAGCACTCCGTGCGCGAGGAGCTCACCGGCGAGGCGATCCGGCTGGGCCGGGTGCTGCGCTCGCTGCTGCCCGACGTACCCGAGGTCGCCGGACTGCTCGCCCTGATGCTGCTCACCGAGTCGCGCCGCACGGCCCGGTTCGCGGGCGGCGAGCTGGTGCCCCTGCCCGAGCAGGACCGCGGCGGCTGGGACCGGGCGCTGATCGCCGAGGGGCACGACCTGGTGCGAGAGTGCCTCGCGATCGGCCGGCCCGGGCACTACCAGCTGCTCGCCGCCATCAACGCCGTCCACACCGACGCCCCCACCATCGCCGACACCGACTGGGGACAGGTCGCGGCGCTCTACGACCAGCTGTACGCCGTGTCGCCCGGCCCGGTCGTCGCCCTCAACCGGGCGGTCGCGGTCGCCGAGCTCGACGGCCCCGAGGTCGCCCTCGCCGAGGTCGACCGGCTCCCGGAGACCGCGCCCGGCCTGACGTCGTACCACGCCTGGCACGCCACCCGGGCCGACCTGCTGCGCCGGTTGGGCCGCAGCGCGGAGGCCCGCGCGGCCTACGACGCCGCCGTCGCGGCCACCGACAACCCCGCGGAGCGGGCCTACCTCACCCGCCGCCGCGGGCAGCTGGCCTGACCAAACCCGGGAGCACCCGGCGCGGGTGGCGTGGCAGGCTGGGGCGCGTGACCCAGCTGACCTCGCCGCTGACCCAGCCCGACGCACAGCATGCCGAGGAGTGGGTCAACGCCCGCGCCGGCGACGGCATCGCGAGTGCCCGCGAGCTGGTCGACAAGCTGAAGGCCGACCCGCCGGGCGATGCCCTGGCCACGCTCCGGCGCTACGACGAGGTCAGCCTGCAGCTCAGCAACGTGGCGGCGATGGGTTCGCTGTTCAGCAACGTGCACCCCGACGAGGCCGTGCGCGACGCGGCGGAGAAAGCCGAGCAGGACGTCCAGCGCCTGGTCACCGAGCTCAGCCTGGACCGCGACCTCTACGACGTGTTCGCGGCGCTCGACGGCCAGGGTCTCGATGACCAGGCCGCACGGCTGCTGGGCAAGATCCTCCAGGACTTCTCGCGCTCCGGCGTCGACCGGGACGAGGGCACCCGGGCCCGGATCACCGAGATCCAGGAGCGGCTGACCGAGGTCGACCAGGAGTTCAGCAAAAACATCCGGGACGACACCCGCTCCATCCGGGTGGCGCCGGAGCGGCTCGCCGGGCTGCCCGCCGACTGGCTCGAGGCGCACCCGGCCGACGACGACGGGCTGGTCACGGTCACGACCGACTACCCCGACTCGGTGCCGACGCGGATGTACGCCCACGACCCCGACGTACGCCGTGACATGGCGGTCGCCTTCCTCACCGTCGGCTGGCCGCAGAACGACGTGCTGCTCAAGGAGCTCTTCGCGCTGCGGCACGAGCTGGCGAACCTGGTCGGCTACCCCGACTGGGCGTCGTTCGACGCCGACGTGAAGATGATCAGGACCGGCCCGGCGATCCCGGAGTTCATCGACAAGATCGCGGCGGTGGCCGAGGAGCCGATGCGGCGCGACCTCGAGGTGCTGCTCGAGCGGTTCCGCCAGGACGTGCCCGACGCCGAGGTGATCGACTCGGCCGACAGCCAGTACTACATGGAGCAGGTGCGCAAGGACCGCTTCGAGGTCGACTCGCAGCTGGTGCGCACCTACTTCGACTTCGCCAAGGTGCGCCAGGGCCTGCTCGACGTCACCGGCCGGCTGTTCGGCGTCCGCTACGAGCCGGCGCCTGACGCGGTGCTGTGGGCCGACGACGTCACGGCGTACGACGTCTACGACCTCGAGGGCCCCGGCAGCGCTGAGTCCATCGGGCGGATCTACCTCGACCTGCACCCGCGCAAGGGCAAGTACAACCACGCGGCGCAGTTCACGCTGACCGAGGGGCTGGCCGGGCGACAGCTGCCCGAGGGCGTGCTGGTGTGCAACTTCTCGCGCCAGCTCATGGAGCACGACCACGTGGTCACGCTGTTCCACGAGTTCGGCCACCTGGTGCACCACATCCTCGGGGGCCGGGCGCAGTGGACCCGCTTCGCCGGCGTCGCCACCGAGTGGGACTTCGTCGAGGCGCCGAGCCAGATGCTCGAGGAGTGGGCCTGGGACGCCGCCGTGCTGCAGAGCTTCGCGACCAACGAGGCCGGCGAGCCGATCCCCGGTGACCTGGTGCGGCGGATGCGCCAGGGGGACGACTTCGGCAAGGGCATCTACGCCCGCACGCAGATGTTCTACGCCGCGATGTCCTACTGGTTCCACACCGAGCGGCCCGACGACCTGGTGGCGCGGATGAAGGAGCTGCAGGCGCAGTACGCCGCCTTCCCCTACATCGAGGGCACCCAGATGTTCGCGAGCTTCGGCCACCTCGGCGGCTACAGCTCGGGCTACTACACCTACATGTGGTCGATGGTGATCGCGAAGGACCTGTTCAGCGCCTTCGACCCCGACAACCTGTTCGACGCCGAGATCGCGGGCCGCTACCGCGACCGCGTCCTCGCCCTCGGCGGCACCTTGGACGCCGCCGACCTGGTCGAGGACTTCCTCGGGCGGCCCTACACGTTCGACGCCTACGCCGCCTGGCTGGCCGACTGATTGGCCGACTGACTGGCTGACAGACGCGCCCCCGCCTTGTGCGGGGGCGTTCGTCTGTCTATTCTGGCGATATATCGCGATCAGTCACCGACTGTCATCCGGACCGCCGTGGCCCGCGACGCAACGAAAGGACGTGCGTGATGGGACACCCACGCAACCGACACGGCTCCTGGGGCGACGGGGCCGCCTGGAGCGGCCGCTCCGGCCACCAGGGCCCCCCGCCATGGCTGGCCGGCCTGTTCGGCATGGGCCAGCCCGACC
>JBAZRQ010000232.1:0-4649 GCA_041662925.1 Nocardioides sp.
GGGGGCGAAGGGGCAGCCGCCGAGTCCGCCGGCCGACGCGTCGAGCCGGCGGACGCCGGCCTGCCAGGCGGCCCAGGCCGAGGCGAGGCCGGAGCCGTAGGTGTCGTGGAAGTGCGCGCCGAGCGGTACGTCGGGCACGGCACCGAGGGCGGCGCCCACCAGAGACCCGACCCGCACCGGCGTCGCGGTCCCGATCGTGTCGCCCAGGCACAGCGAGTCCGCGCCGAGCGCGTGGGCGCGGCCGAGGAGGTCGACACTTCGGTCAAGCGGCGTGCGTCCCTCGAACGGGCAGTCCCAGGCCATCGCCACGATCACCTCGAGCAGGCCGCCCGCGTCGTGCACGGTGTCGGCCACCTCGGCGGTCTGGGCCAGCGCCTCTGCGGTGGAGCGCCGGGCGTTGGCCTGCGAGTGGGTGTCGGACGCCGACACGACGTACTCGACCCGGGTGATCCCGGCCGCGACCGCGCGCTTGGCGCCGCCGGGGCTGGCCACGAGAGCCGAGAACTCGACGTCCGGCCACGCCGACAGCAGCTCGGCAACCTCCTCGGCGTCGGCCATGGAGGGCACCGCCCGCGGCGAGACGAACGCCGTCGCCTCGATGCGTCGTACGCCGGTCGCGGCAAGCGCCGCGATCAGCCGGGCCTTGGCTGCGGTCGGGACCGGGCGCTCGATCTGCAGCCCGTCGCGCGGCGCCACCTCGCGGATGTCGACGACCGGGGCGGCGGTCACAGGACCCCCGCCGCGACCAGGTCCTCGAGCTCCGCCTCATCGAGGCCCAGCAGCTGCCGGTAGACGTCGTCGTTGTGGACGCCGGGCTGCGAGGGGCCGGCCCAGCGCACCTCGCCGGTGGTCTCGCTGAGGTGCGGGACCACGCCGACGCCCTTGACGGCGTGGCCGGTCTGCTGGTCGACGTGGTCGACGAAGAGGCCGCGCTCGACGAACTGCGGCTCCACGACCACCTCGGCGACGGTGTTGACCCCACCGGCCACGACCCCGGCCGCGTTGCAGCGGTCGATCAGCTCCTGGGCGGTGATCGTGCCGGCCCACTCGCCGATCAG
This sequence comes from Nocardioides sp., assembly GCA_041662925.1. Lineage (GTDB taxonomy): Bacteria > Actinomycetota > Actinomycetes > Propionibacteriales > Nocardioidaceae > Nocardioides. The sequence continues at coordinate 1,059 of JBAZRQ010000232.1, forward strand.
CTCGTCGAGCTCGTCCTGGTGCTCGCCGCGGGACGTGTGGTTGACGAACCGCTCGTCACGGGCCAGCTCGGGCCGGCCCATCAGCTCGGCGAGCCGGGCGAAGACCGTGTCCTGGTTGGCGGCGATGATCACCGGGAGGCCGTCCTTGGCCCGGTAGAGGTTGGAGGGCGCGACCCGGTCGAGGCGGGTTCCGCCCGGCTGGCGCACGTGGCCGGTCTGGTCGTAGTCCGGGACGGTCGACTCCAGGACCGCCAGGCAGGCCTCGGTGAGCGCGGTGTCGACGACCTGGCCGCGGCCGGTGCGGTGACGGGCGAGCAGCGCGGCCAGGATCCCCTGGTAGGCGAACATGCCGGCCAGCGAGTCGCCGAGCGAGAGCGCGATCCGCGGCGGCAGCTGCCCGGGGTAGCCGTTGAGGTGGCGCAGCCCGCTGACCGCCTCGGCCACCGACGCGTAGCCGGCCCGGCCGGCGAGCGGGCCGGTCTGGCCGTAGCCGGAGACCCGCGCCAGCACGATCCGCGGGTTGACCGCGGCGAGCACGTCGTAGCCGAGGCCCCAGCGTTCGAGGGTGCCGGGCCGGAAGCTCTCCAGCACCACGTCGGACTGCTCGACCAGGCGCAGCAGCAGGTCCCGGCCCCGGTCGGTGCGCAGGTCGAGGGTGACGCAGCGCTTGTTGCGGGCGTGCACGGTCCAGAAGAACTGGTGCCCACCGGAGGCCTGGCCCCACTCACGCAGCGGGTCGGGCCGGTCCGGCGCCTCCACCTTGATCACGTCGGCGCCGTTGTCGGCGAGCAGCCGGCCGGCGTACGGCCCGGCGATGAGGGTGCCGAGCTCGAGCACCCGGACGTCGTCGAGGGCCCCCATCAGAACATCATCTGGACGGTCTTCTCCTCGGTGTAGGCCTCGATGCCCGCAGGCCCGAGCTCCCGACCGAGTCCGCTGCCGGCGCGACCGCCCCAGGGGGTGGTCAGGTCCGGGATGCCGAAGGCGTTGATCCACACGTTGCCGACCTGCAGCTCGCGCGCGGCGCGCTGCGCGAGGTTCAGGCTCTCGGTGTAGACGATCGCGTTGAGGCCGAAGTGGGTGTCGTTGGCCAGCCCGATCGCCTCGTCCGCGGTGCTGAACGGGATCACCGTGGCCACCGGGCCGAAGATCTCGTCGCGGGCGATGGCGAGGTCCTGGCTGCCGCGGAAGACGGTGGGCTCCACGAACCAGCCCTCGCGATCCTGGCGCTTCCCGCCGGTCACCAGGGTCGCGCCCTCGGCCGACCCACCGTCGACGTAGCCCATGATCTTGGTGAGCGCGGCCTCGTTGATGACCGGGCCCATGCCGACGGCCTCGTCGAACGGGTCGCCCAGGGTGATCCCCTGAGCGTGCGCCGCGAGCCGCTCGACGACGTCGTCGACCAGCGAGTCGTGCACGTAGACGCGAGTGCCGGCGGCACAGACCTGGCCCTGGTGCAGGAAGTTGCCGGCGGCGATGAACGGCATCGCCCCGTCGAGGTCGGCGTCGGGGAAGACGATCTGCGGGTTCTTGCCACCGAGCTCGAGGGTGACCTTGCGGAACTGGCCGCCCGCGTGGTGCTGCATCAATGCACCGACCTCGGGGCTGCCGGTGAAGCTCAGCTTGTCCAGGCCGGGGTGCGCAGCGAGCGCCGCGCCGGCGGTCTCGCCGAGCCCGGGTACGACGTTGAAGACGCCCGCCGGCACACCGGCCTCGTGGAGGATCTCGGCGAGGCGCAGCAGCGACAGCGCGGCGTCCTCGGGCGGCTTGACCACGACGGCGTTGCCGGCGGCCAGCGCCGGCGCGATCTTCCAGCCGGCGACCACGATCGGGTTGTTCCAGGGGGTGATCGCCCCCACGACCCCCAGCGGCTCGCGCAGCGTGTAGTTGAGGCGGTGCCGCCCGGCGTAGTCGGGCAGCGCGACCGTCGTGCCGTAGAGCTTGTCGGCGAAGCCCGCGTAGTAGCGGAACGTCGCCACCGCGGCCGGGAGGTCGCCGAAGAGCCCGTCCTTGTAGAGCTTGCCGACCTCGAGGGTCTCCAGCGCCGAGAGGTACTCCGCGTCGCGGGCGATCGCGTCGGCGGCGGCGAAGAGCACCCGTCCGCGCTCGGCCCCGCCCAGCTCGCGCCAGCCGCTCTGCTCGTACGCCGTGCGTGCGGCGCGCACCGCGGCGTCGATGTCCTCCGGCTGCGCGTCCGCGATCTCGGTGATCGGCTGGTCGTCGACCGGGTTGCGGCTCACGTAGGTCGCACCGCCGCTGGCCGGGCGCCACTCGCCGCCGATCCAGAGGTCGCGCGGGGGGAGCTGGGTGGGAGCGGGCATGGGTCCTCCTCGACTGGGGTGTCGCGCGTCACTCTAGCGACGAATCCCGATTTGTGAAGATGCCGTCCCTATTATCGGACAACCCTCGGTGGGCTCAGCCCATGAGGATCTCGCCCAGCTCGCGGGCCGCCGCCTCGATCCGCGGCGCCCACGTCGAGGTGTCCGCGGCCGCCAGCGTCACGACGCCGACGCAGCAGGCCAGGCCGGCCGAGCCGGGCACGGACGCGACGACGCCCTTGGCCCCGGGGATCAGCTCGCCCTCGCTCTCGAAGACCTCCGCGCGACCCTCGCGGGCGGCCAGCAGCGCCCGCCCGAGGGCGCCCACGCCCAGCGGCGTCCGGCTGCCGGGGCGGTAGGCGAGGTGGAACGTCGTGGTGCGCGGCTCGACGACCGAGATGGCCAGCGCCTCCTCGCCGTCGGCGATCGCCAGGTGCGCCGTGGCGCCCAGCTCCTCGGCGAGCTGTTCGAGCACCTCGCGGGAGCCGTTGCGCAGGGTCGGCGCGATGTTCTGGCTCAGGCTCACGGTGCCCAGACCCGCGGTGAGCAGCCCCTCGGCGTTGCGGCGGATGAGCCGGTGCTCGACGAGCGTGCCGACCAGGCGGTAGACGATGGTGCGGCTCAGCCCGAGCTCGATGGAGATCTGGGCGGGAGTCAGTCCCTCCGTCGATGCGGCCACCAGCTCGAGGACGTCCAGCCCCCGGCCCAGCGTCTGGGAGGTGTCACCGGGCTTGGTCATGGTGCTCACCCTAGGAGACCGCGGTCGCGGCACCATCCTTCGAGGGTGTCGAGGCACTCGGCGAGGTGGTCGGGCTGCCCCACGTAGTAGTGCGTGGCGCCTTTGATGACGTGGTCGTCGGCGTCCGGAGTCGCCAGCGCCGCCCGCACCGTCGGGTTGTGGGTGGCCGGGACCGCGTCGTCGGCGGAGTTCTCGATCTGGAGCACCGGCGTCCTGCGGATCCGGGCCGCGTTGGCCGCGCCGCCACCACGGGACGCCTCCAGGCTCCACTGGCTGAGCCACGACCGGAGCGTGGTGTAGCGCGCCAGCCCGACCGGCCCCACGTTGGCGGTGCGCGGGTCGCCGAGGTAGCACCAGCCCGGGCGCCGGTCGTTGGGGTCGACGGCCGGGTCGAGCCAGCGGACGTCGCACATCGTGCGGTGCACCAGGAAAGGCCTCTCCACCTCCGGGCCCGCGTCCGCACGGAGCCGCTCGAGCTCCGCGCGCGCCCAGGCCGTGATCCGGTGGTTGCGGTCGCGCTCCGCCCGGCGGAAG
>JBAZRQ010000233.1:0-4632 GCA_041662925.1 Nocardioides sp.
CAACGACAACATCGACCGCGCGGTCAAGCGCGGCTCCGGGGCCGAGACCGGCGGCGCCGACTACCAGACGATCATGTACGAGGGCTACGGCCCGTCCGGCGTCGCGATGCTGATCGAGTGCCTCACGGACAACAAGAACCGCGCCGCCATGGAGGTCCGCACCGCCATGAGCCGCAACGGCGGCTCGCTGGCCGACCCCGGCTCGGTCTCGTTCCTGTTCAACCGCAAGGGCGTGGTGATCGTCCCGCGCGACCAGGACGGCAAGGAGCTCAGTGAGGACGACGTACTCGAGGCGACCCTCGACGCCGGCGCCGACGACGTCAACGACCTGGGTGAGGCCTACGAGGTGATCTCGGAGGCGACCGACCTGGTCGGCGTACGCACCGCACTGCAGGCCGCCGGCATCGACTACGACTCCGCCGAGGCGTCGTTCGTCCCCGACATGCAGGTCGAGCTCGACAAGGACGCCGCCGGCAAGATGTTCCGCCTGGTTGACGTGCTCGAGGACCTCGACGACGTCCAGAACATCTTCGCCAACTTCGATGTCTCCGACGACGTCATGGCCGAGCTCGACGCCGACTGACCCCAACATCCTGCACCTCCCGCCACGCCAGACGGGTCGTGTGCCTCACCGTGCGCCCAGGCGCTCTCTGAGGCACACGACCCGTGTTGCGAGGACGGGGTGAGGGCGTGTCGCGCCGCCCGGGCGGGGGAGTCGCGGGCTAGCGTGGTCTCCGAACAGGTGTTCGGACGAGAGGCGCGACTATGACCAAGCCGATGCGGGTGCTCGGGATCGACCCCGGGCTGACACGCATGGGCATGGGCGTGGTCGAGGGCTCCGTGGGGCGCCCGCTCACGCTGGTCGACGTCAACGTGCTGCGCACCTCCAGCCACCTCCCGGTCGCCGAGCGGCTGGTCAGCATCGAGATCGGCATCGACGCCTGGCTCGACGAGCACCGGCCCGACGCGGTGGCGGTGGAGCGGGTCTTCGCGCGCTCCGACAGCAGCACGATCATGGGCACCGCCCAGGCCAGCGCGATCGCGCTGGTGTGCGCGGCCCGGCGCGGCCTGCCGGTCGCGCTGCACACCCCCAGCGAGGTCAAGGCCGCCGTCTCCGGCAACGGGCGGGCCGACAAGGCCCAGGTGGGCGCGATGATCACCCGGATCCTGCGGCTCGACGCGCCGCCCAAGCCCGCCGACGCGGCCGACGCCCTGGCCCTGGCCATCACCCACATCTGGCGCGGCGGCGCCCAGTCGCGCATCGACGCCGCCGTCGCGGCAGCGAGGAGCAGAGCATGATCGCGTTCGTCCGTGGCCAGGTGGCCGCGCTGACCCTGTCCAGCGCCGTGATCGAGGTCGGCGGTGTCGGCCTCGAGCTGATGTGTACGCCGGGGACGCTCGCGACCCTGCGGCCCGGTCACCTGGCGACGCTGCCGACGAGCATGGTGGTCCGCGAGGACTCGCTGACCCTCTTCGGGTTCGTCGACGACGACGAGAAGTCGACCTTCGAGCTCGTGCAGACCGCCTCCGGCGTCGGGCCCAAGCTCGCGCAGGCGATGATCGCCGTGCTCTCGCCCGACGACCTGCGGCGCGCGATCGCCTCCGACGACGTCAAGACCCTCACCCGGGTGCCCGGGGTCGGCCAGAAGGGGGCGCAGCGGATCATTCTGGAGCTCAAGGACCGGATCGGCAGCCCCGTCAACGGGCGGGCCACGAGCCCGGCCTCCGCGGTGCCGCCGTGGCGCGACCAGGTTGAGCAGGGCCTGGTCGGGCTCGGTTGGTCCACCAAGGACGCCGAGGCGGCGGTCGAGACCGTGGCCCCCGAGGCCGGCGACACCCCCGACGTCGGCGCGCTGCTGCGCGCCGCCCTGCGCTCGCTGAGCAAGGCCTGACATGCACGAGGACGAGCTCGACGTCGTCGAGGAGCAGCACCTCCGCTCGCTGACCGCGGCGGAGGCCGAGGGCGACGAGCGCGCCATCGAGGCGGCGCTGCGCCCCAAGTCGCTCGACGAGGTGGTCGGCCAGCACCGCGTGCGCGAGCAGCTCGGGCTGGTGCTCGAGGCCGCCCGCCGGCGCGAGCGCGCCCCCGACCACGTGCTGCTCTCCGGCCCTCCCGGGCTCGGCAAGACCACGCTGGCGATGATCATCGCCCACGAGATGTCCACCCCGCTGCGCCTCACCAGCGGCCCGGCGATCACCCACGCCGGCGACCTCGCCGCGATCCTCTCCGGCATGAACGACGGCGACGTGCTCTTCGTCGACGAGATCCACCGGATGTCGCGGCCGGCCGAGGAGATGCTCTACATGGCGATGGAGGACTTCCGGGTCGACGTCGTCATCGGCAAGGGCCCCGGTGCCACCGCGATCCCGCTGGAGATCCCGCCGTTCACCCTCGTCGGCGCCACCACCCGGGCCGGGCTGCTGCCCGGCCCGCTGCGCGACCGGTTCGGCTTCACGGCCCACCTCGAGTACTACGAGGCCTCCGAGCTCGACCTGATCGTGCACCGCTCCGCCGGGCTGCTCGGCGTCGAGCTCACTGAGCAGGGGTCGGCCGAGATCGCCTCTCGCTCCCGCGGCACACCGCGCATCGCCAACCGTCTGCTGCGACGGGTCCGCGACTACGCCCAGGTCCGCGCCGACGGCATCGTCACCCTCGACATCGCCCACGCGGCGCTCGCCCTCTACGAGGTCGACGAGCTCGGCCTCGACCGGCTCGACCGCGCGGTGCTCGACGTACTCTGCCGCCGTTTCGGTGGGGGACCGGTCGGCATCTCCACGCTCGCGGTCGCCGTGGGCGAGGAGCGCGAGACCGTCGAGGAGGTCGCCGAGCCCTTCCTGGTGCGCAACGGCTTCCTCGCGCGCACACCGCGGGGCCGGGTGGCGACCGCGGGCGCCTGGCGGCACCTGGGCCTGAGCGTCCCGGCATCGGCGACGCTGCTGGACGCCGAGGTCGCTCTCTTCGAGGACTGATTCGTCACCGGGAGGGGCCTCACGGTTAGACTCTCCCGTCGGTCGGTCTGCCCCTCTCGTCGCGCAGGCCGCGCACCCCTCATCGGTATTGGAAGGTCTTGTCGTGCCAGAGCTAGTCCAGCTCTTGCCCCTCGTGGGCATCGCTCTCCTCTTCTGGCTCCTGGTCATCAGGCCGGCCTCTCGTCGTCAACGGGAACTCACGCGTATGCAGTCCGCGTTGTCCGTAGGTGACGAGGTGATGCTCACCTCCGGTGTCTTCGGCACGCTGGTCGAGCTGGCCGAGGACCGAGTGGGCGTCGAGATCGCTCCCGGAGTGGTCATCCACGTCGCCCGCGGCGCCGTCGGCACCGTCGTACACCGCGAAGAAGAGCTCGGCGAGTCCGAGCCTGAGGAGAACTGATGGCCCGCAAGACCGCTCGCCCCGGGCGCACCCTCCTGGTGTTCCTGATGGGCGTGGCCATCTCCTACGGCCTGGTGGCGCTCGCCGGCACGTGGAAGCCCGAGCTGGGCCTCGACCTGCAGGGCGGCACCCGGATCACGATGACCGCGCAGGGCGACCCCAGCGCCGAGAGCTTCGACGAGGCGCGCAAGATCATCGACCAGCGTGTCAACGGCTCCGGCGTCGTCGAGGCCGAGGTCACCACCCAGGACAACCGCTTCATCGTGGTCGAGATCCCCGGTGAGAACCGCCGTGAGCTCGTCGACACCGTCAAGCGGCAGGCGCAGCTGCGGTTCCGCCTGGTCGCCTGCTCCGACCTGTCCCCGTGCAACGCGTCGACCCAGGTCGACCCCGCCAACCCGACGCCGGGCGACGCGCCCACCGACCCACTCCCCAGCGGCACCGTCACCCAGCCCGGTGACCCGTCGGCCAGCCCGTCTGACGGCGCCACGTCGGGCGGCACCGCCAACCGCGCCACGCCCGGCTTCCTCCACAAGCGGGGCCAGGGCGCCGCGCCCGAGGCACTCGCCACGGCCACCGCGAGCCCGACCGCGAGCCCGACCGACAGCCCCACGGGCAGTCCGACCGCGAGCCCGACGGACGACCCGTCCGACTCCCCGAGCCCGACCGAGTCCGCGACCGTCATCCCCGAGGGCGACCCGGAGAAGGAGGCGGCCCGTCTCGACGAGGAGCTCGCCTGGATGAACAGCCCCGACCAGGCGTGGGTCAAGAAGTTCAACGAGTTCCAGTGCCCGACCGACGGCACCCCGCCGGTGGTCGTGGACAACCCCGACCAGCCGCTGATCACCTGCGAGCCGGCCGAGGATGGCGGCCTGCCGGTCAAGTACCTGCTGTCCAAGGCCGTGATCGAGGGCACCGACCTCGAGTCCGCCAGCGCCGGCATCCCGCAGGGTCAGGTCGGCTGGGTCGTCAACCTCGAGATCGGGGGCGTCGGCCAGGACGTCTTCTCCAAGGTGTCCTCCGAGCTCCTCAACACCGGGCAGCAGTTCGCGATCGTCCTCGACGGCCAGGTCATCTCCGCCCCCACCATGAACGGCCGGATCACCAACGGGCAGGCCGAGATCAGCGGCAACTTCAACGAGACGTCCGCCAACAGCCTGGCGACCAGCCTCAAGTTCGGCGCGCTGCCGATCTCGTTCCAGGACGACGTGTCCGCCGAGACCATCGGCCCCTCGCTGGCCGGTGACCAGCTCTCCGCGGGC
>JBAZRQ010000234.1:0-4619 GCA_041662925.1 Nocardioides sp.
GGGGCCCCTGGCGGCTGCGATCCTGGACCGGGTGCGGTCGGTGTGAAGGGCGAGCGCCCGCCGGCCCCGGAGCCGTTGCCGCACCCGGTCGTCGACAACCACTGCCACCTCGACATCACTCCTCACAATGGTCGCCCCGATGGTCGTCACGACGGGCAGAGCCTGGCCCCGGCCGAGGCGATCGCGGCCGCAGCCGCCGTCGGCGTACCCCGGATCGTGCAGATCGGCTGCGACCTCCCGGGCGCGCGCTGGGCCGTGGCGGCCGCCACCGAGCACGCAGGGGTGGTCGCCGGGGTCGCGCTCCACCCCAACGAGGCGCCCCGCCTCGCCGCGACCGGCTCGCTCGACGCGGCGCTCGCGGAGATCGAGGCCCTCGCGGGGGCGCACGACAAGGTCCGGGCCGTGGGGGAGACCGGGCTCGACCACTTCCGCACCGGTGAGGACGGCCGCGCCGCGCAGGTCGAGTCGTTCCGCCGCCACATCGACCTCGCCAAGCGCCTCGACAAGACGCTGGTGATCCACGACCGCGACTCCCACGACGAGGTCCTCGCCGTGCTCGACGAGGAGGGCGCCCCCGAGCGCTGGGTGATGCACTGCTTCTCCGGCGACGCCGACTTCGCGCGGCGCTGCCTCGACCGCGGCGCCCACCTGTCGTTCGCGGGCACGGTCACGTTCAAGAACGCCCAGCCGGTGCGCGACGCACTCGCGCTCACCCCGCTCGACCGGGTGCTGGTCGAGACCGACGCGCCCTTCCTGACGCCGACCCCGTTCCGCGGCCGCCCCAACGCGTCGTACCTCGTCCCCTACACCATGCGGGCGATGGCCGAGGTCCGCGGGGACGACCTGGAGACGCTCTGCGCCGCGGTCGACGCCAACACTGAGAGGGCGTTCGGAGGGGCCTGGTGAGCGGGTAAAGGCGCGAGATCCCGGTCACGTTCTCCACAAGTAGGGGGGCCGAGGGTTTGCATTCTCGGGCGAGTCGCTGGTGTTGTGGAGCGTAGATAGCCGGAATCGGGACCTTTTCCGTCCGGTGCTCACCACCCCCCGACCACAGTCCGCGCCCTGGCGTGGCGCGCGTGGCCGGCGCACCGGAACCCGAGGACCGGAGAGTACGACGTTCGGAGAACCGTGCCCCACGACGAGCACACGACCAAGTTCCACACCCTCACCACCCTGCTTCGCAGCCGACGCGTCCTGGTCGCGCTCGCCGTCGTAGCGGCCCTCGCCGTCGGCGGCACCACCGTCGGCTACGCCTCCCTCAGCACCACTGTCGCGATGTCCGTCGACGGTGAGACCCGCGAGGTCACCACGTTCGGCGACACCGTCGGCGAGGTGCTCGCGTCCGAGGGCATCGAGGTCGGGGACCGTGACATCGTCGCCCCGGGTCTCGACGAGGCGGTCGAGGACGGCACCTCGATCAACGTGCGCTTCGCGCGCCCCTTCGACGTGACCGTCGACGGCGAGAAGACCACCCACTGGGTCACCTCCACCGACGTGGCCTCCGCCCTGGGTGAGATCGGCCGCTCCTTCCGTGACTCCGAGCTCTCCGCGAGCCGTGGCCTGACCATCGGACTCGACGGGCTCGCCCTCGAGGTCGTGACCCCCAAGCGCCTGACCGTCAAGATCGGCGCGCACAAGCCCGTCACCCGCACCGTGGTCGCCCTGACCGTGGAGGAGGCGCTCGAGGAGCTCGGCGTCGAGATCCACCAGCCCGACGAGACCAAGCCCGGCCTCGGCTCCGTGGTCCAGGACGGCGACAAGATCGTCTTCACCAACGTCCGCATCGTCCGCAAGAGCATCAAGGGCGAGGCTGTCGACTTCGCGACCATCGAGCGCGAGGACGACTCCATGACCGAGGGCGAGACCACCCTGGTCCGCGCCGGCCGCGAGGGCCTGCGCAACGTCACCTACCGACTCGAGTACCGCAACGGCGAGCTGGTCGTGCGCAAGGTCGTGCACGAGAAGGTGCTGCGCCGGTCGGTCGACGAGATCGTCGAGGTCGGCACCGCCCCCGCGGTCGAGGCCTACGCCACCGGCAACACCGTCTGGGACGCCCTCGCGCAGTGCGAGTCCGGCGGCAACTGGGCGATCAACACCGGCAACGGCTACTACGGCGGGCTGCAGTTCAACCTCGGCACCTGGCAGTCCTACGGCGGCACCGGGTTGCCCAGCGAGAACAGCCGCGAGACCCAGATCGCCGTGGCGACCCGCCTGCGCGATGCCTCCGGCGGCTACGGCCCGTGGCCCGGCTGCGCGGCCAGCCTGGGGCTCCCCACCTGATCACGGAGTCCGCCACTAGTGGTGGTCGACGGTGGTTCGTCGAGGGTCCGCGTGGTCCAGGTGCGTGCAGCGCAAGGCGGCGGAGGGAAGTTGTAGTTGGCCTCCTTCGACCGACGCCAACGCAGCGATGTGCGTGCCTGGGCCGCGTGGGCCCCGTCGAACTATCGGAGACGACCACTAGCCTGGCACTCATGTCTGACACCTCCGCCGGCCCGAGGCTTCTCGGGCCGGCGGAGGTGCGTCAGCTCGCGGCCCGCCTCGATCTGCGCCCCACCAAGCAGCGCGGCCAGAACTTCGTGATCGACCCCAACACGGTGCGCCGGATCGTGCGCGAGTCGGGGATCGGCCCCGACGACGTCGTGCTCGAGGTCGGCCCCGGGCTCGGGTCGCTGACCCTCGCCCTGCTCGGCGTCGCGCGCCGCGTGGTCGCGGTCGAGGTCGACGGCTTGCTCGCCGGGCTGCTGCCCGAGACGGTGGCGACGTACGCCCCGCAGCAGGCCGACCGGTTCGAGGTCGTGCTCGCCGACGCGATGCGGGTCCAGGAGCTGCCGGGCCCGCCGCCGACCGCGCTGGTGGCCAACCTGCCCTACAACGTCTCCGTCCCGGTGCTGCTGCACCTGCTGATGCTGCTGCCGTCGCTCGAGCGCGGCCTGGTGATGGTGCAGGCCGAGGTCGCCGACCGGCTCGCCGCGTCCCCCGGCTCCAAGGTCTACGGCGTCCCGTCGGTCAAGGCCGCCTGGTACGCCGACGTACGCCGGGCCGGTGCGGTCGGGCGCAACGTCTTCTGGCCGGCTCCCAACGTCGACTCCGGCCTGGTCTCGTGGACCCGGCGCGAGCCGCCCGCGACCACCGCCACCCGTGAGCAGGTCTTCGCCGTCGTCGACCTCGCGTTCGCCCACCGGCGCAAGGTGCTGCGCGGTGCGCTGCGTGAGCTCGCCGGCTCCGCCGAGGCGGCCGCCGCCGCGCTCGCGGAGGCCGGGGTCGAGCCGATGGCGCGGGGCGAGTCGCTGACCGTCGAGCAGTTCGCGCGGGTCGCGGAGGTGCTCGCCCGATGAGTCGCCCTGTCAGCAGCTCGGTGAGCATCACCGTGCGGGCCGCCGCCAAGATCAACCTCCACCTCGGTGTCGGAGCGCCCCGCGAGGACGGCTTCCACCCGTTGACGACCGTCTACCAGGCGGTCGGCCTGTGCGACGACGTCACCGCGACCGGCGAGCTGCCCGGGTGGGACCTGCGGATGCTGGTCGCCGACTACGTCGACGCCGGCGCGATCCCGCTCGACGGCACCAACATCGTGACCCGGGCCGCGATCCTGCTCGCGGCTCACCACGACCTCCCGCTGCGCGGGCAGGTGTCGGTCGAGAAGGCGATCCCGGTCGCCGGCGGTCTCGCGGGCGGCTCGGCCGACGCCGCGGCCGCCCTGGTCGCGCTCGACCGGCTGTGGGACGCCCACACCTCCGACGACGACCTGCTCGCGATCGCCGCCGAGCTGGGCAGCGACGTACCGTTCGCGCTGATCGGTGGCACCGCGCTCGGCACCGGCCGCGGCGAGCTGGTCACCCCGGTCGCCGACCACGGCACCTGGTGGTGGGTGCTGGTTCCGAGCGTTGAGGGGATGTCGACCCCGGCGGTCTATGGTCACTTCGACGAGCTCTTCCCCGACGCCTCGCCCACGCCGCCGTCCGCCGACGAGCTGATCGCCGCCGTGGCCGCCGGTGACCCGCACCTGCTCGCCCCACTGCTGCGCAACGACCTCCAGGAGCCTGCGATCGACCTTCGACCCGACCTCGGCGTACTCATCGAACGCGGGGAGTCCGAAGGGGCCCTCCGTGGGCTGGTCAGCGGCTCCGGGCCCACCTGCGCCTTCCTCTGCGAGTCCGGCGACCACGCCCGCGACCTGGCCGGCGCCCTCATGCGGGTCGGTCACCAGGTCGTGCTCGTCGCCAACGGCGCCGTCGCCGGCGCCCATGTGGTCGGGGGCGCACGTGGCTAACCTCCTCAACCTCGAGCGGGTCTCCAAGTCCTACGGCGTACGACCGCTGCTCACCGACGTGTCCCTCGGGATCGCCGTCGGCGAGCGGATCGGCATCGTCGGCCGTAACGGCGACGGCAAGACCACGCTGCTCGAGGTGATGACCGGACTGGAAGAACCGGACTCCGGTCGGGTCTCGATGACCCGTGGCCTGCACGTCGGCTACCTGCACCAGGGTGACGAGCTGGTCGACACCCACAGTGTCCGCGAGGCCGTGCTGGGCGGCATGGACGACCACGAGTGGGCCGCGGACTACCGCACGCGTGAGGTCGTGGAGGTGCTGCTCGCCGGTGTCTCCCTCGACCGTCCG
>JBAZRQ010000235.1:0-4609 GCA_041662925.1 Nocardioides sp.
TCGAGCGACGGCTGAATCGTCCGCTCTTCGAGACTTGGGTCGAGGATGACCATTACTTCGTAGGGACGCAAAGCGTCTCCACCTCCTCTGGACTCGGCGGCCACGGTCTCTCCGTGGCAGGAGGGCCTGCAGTTGTCACATGACCAACCCGTCGGTGGGCGATCACAAAGACAGGCAAGGTTAACAGCGCCCGGAGACCCTGTGGAAATCGCGGGCAGGGAAGCCCGGAAGCGTCCTAGCGTCGGGTGATGCGCACCGCCGACCCACCCCTCGCCGGACGCTACGTCCTGCTCGACCAGGTCGGCTCCGGCGGCATGGGCTCGGTCTGGCGCGCGTGGGACCTGCGCGAGCGGCGGCTCGTGGCGGCCAAGCTCCTCGGCCGGTACGACGACACGCTGCTCCAGCGGTTCGTGCGCGAGCAGGCGGTGCGCATCCGCCACCCTCACGTCGTCGCACCGACCGACTGGGCCGCCGACTCCGGGCGGGTCGTGCTCACGATGGACCTGGTCACCGGCGGCTCGGTCGAAGCCCTGCGCGCCGAGCGCGGGCCGCTCCCCGAGCCACTCGTCGTACTGCTCCTCGACCAGCTCCTTCAGGCCCTTGCGGCCGTGCACGCGGCCGGAGTCGTCCACCGCGACGTCAAGCCGGCCAACCTGCTGCTCGAGCCGGGACCCGTCCACGTGCGCCTGGCCGACTTCGGGGTGGCCGCCGTCCTGGGCGAGCAGCGGCTGACGGGTGCCGGCGCGGTCGGCACGCGCGGCTACACGGCACCGGAGCAGGAGCGTGGCGCGGCACCACACCCGGTCCAGGACCTGTACGCCGTCGGGGTGGTGGGTCGTGAGCTGACCGGTCACCGTCACGGGGTGCTGCGCCCGCTGCTCGACGCGCTGGCCGACCCCGACCCGGCCCTGCGGCCGCAGTCGGCCGCCGACGCGCTGGTGCGGCTGCGGCGGCTTCCGGTGCCGGCCCTCGTACCGGAGGTGCTGCTGCCCGACCGCCTCGGCCCGGCGCCGTCCGGGCCCGACCCCGGCCGGCTCTCCATGGCGCTCGCCTGCCTGTGCTTCCTGGCCGCCCTGGGGCTCAGCGCCGCGGCGGCCCTGCTCGCGACCTGAGCCGGCGGGCGTGGAGCAGCAGCCCCCAGCCGGCGGCCAGCAGCACCAGCGCCGTCAGGACGAGCACGACCTCCATGCCGCGCCCCTCACTGGTAGGCGAGCGGGTTGTCGACGACCGGCTGCCCCTCCTCGCCGACCACGAAGACCCCGTTGATGCCCGACACTCCCTCGGGCGCGTCGAACGGCACGTAGATGCAGACCTCGTCGGCCCCGAACGACCAGGTGTCCTGGAGCGACCCGAGCAGCGTGGCCCCGTCGATGGAGTAGAGCGTGACGCCGATGGGTGTGCCGTCGGCCAGCCCGGTGATGACGTACTCGGCGTACAACGGCTCGCCGGGGACGACGCTGAGGATCTGCGGCTGATCGACGGTGCTCGAGCCCGCGCAGCTGCCCTGCTCGCCCTCCTTGACCCACCCGGCCGAGACGAAGGACGCGTCGACAGGCGCGTCGGTCGGCGGGGTCGGCATGTCCTCCACGTAGGGCGAGACGTACGACGGGTCGCCGCCGTCCTCGGCGATCTGCAGGACCTCGTCAGCCAGGTCGACCGGCCGGATCAGCGCCGAGCCGGAGGTGATCGCGCCGGCGTCCTCGGAGTTGGCGGTGATCACGGCGGTGTTGATGCCGATGAGCTCGCCGTCGTCGTTGATCGAAGGCCCGCCCGAGTTGCCCGAGCCCAGCCGGACGTCGCTGTCGATCAGGCCGCGCTCGGTGCCGATGATCTCGTCGGCCTGGAACGTCGAGACGACCCCGCGGGTGACGGTGAGCGGGCGGTCCAGCGACGCGGTGACGTTGCCGATGGACGGGTAGCCGAGCGCCGTGATCTCGTCGCCGGTGTGCAGGTCGTCGCTGCTGCCGATGGGCAGCGGATCCGGGAGGTCCATCTCGCTGATGTCGATCTCGTTGCCGTCGGCGTCGCCGACGATCTGCAGCACGGCCAGGTCGAGGTAGCCGTCGGCCACGATCGGCTTGGCGCGGAAGGCCGCGGTCGCGGGCTTGTCGTCGTCGCTGGACGTGAGCGACACGAGCAGGTAGTCGGGGTCCTCGAACTCGCTGGAGCCCTGGCCGGGGGCCGACGGCTTGGCGACGTGGGCGTTGGTGAGGATCAGCCCGTCGTCGCTGATGATGCTGCCGGACCCGGAGTGCGTGGGCGTCCCGGTCGCGTCGACCGCGACCAGGAACACGGCGGCGGCCTTGGCCCGCGCCAGGTGGGCCGCGCTGAGGCCGTTGCTCCCCGCTGACGGGGTGCCCTTGTCGTCGTCGCCGCCGAGCACGACCGAGGCGGCGATCCCGCCGCCGACGAGCACCAGGCCGGCGATCGCGGCGCCCACCACGGCGAGGGTCCGGCGGCGCTTCTTGCCGGCGATCGCCGCGGCGGCCTGGCCGGCCGCGACCAGTGGCACCAGCTCGAGCTCGAAGCCCGCCGTCGGGTGGCCGAGCAGGATCTCGACCGGCTCCTCGATCTTGAACGACGTGACGCGCTCGCCGTCGACGTAGGAGCCGCTGGTCGACTGGTCGACCCACCACCAACCGTCCGGGCGCGGCTCGATGACGGCGTGCTGGCGCGAGACCGCCGCGTCGTCCGCGACCACCTCGAGGGCGGGGTCACGCCCGACCCGCACCAACGCCTGGGTGCCGAAGCGGAGGTCGGCCCCCACGCGGCGCCGGACGAGGAGACCGGGCCCGCCGGCGCCGGGGCCGAGCGCGCCGCCCGCGACCATCGTCTGGGCCAGCGCCGGCGGTGGGGCCGGGACGGGCGGCGCGACCGGCCGGCCCGCGGCCGGTGGAGGAGGCATCGGCGCCGGCGCGGGGCCGGTCACCGTGACCATCACGCTCAGCCCGCCGCCCTGGGCGCCGAACGACACCGACGTCGTACCACGCAGCTCGGCGCGCTGCACCCGCTGGCCGTTGACCCAGGTGCCGGCCGAGCTGCCGATGTCGACGACCTCCCAGCCGTCGCCCAGGGCCTTGATCTCGGCGTGGTGCCTCGAGACCGACGGGTCCACGCCCACGATGTCGTTGTCCGACTCGCGACCGATCCGGAACGTGCGTGGCTGGTCAGAGGTCCAGGTCTGGCTGGGCGACTGGATGGTGATCGTGCTCATGTCCGCCTCTTTCCCTACGACGGCCGGGCGCGCGCCTGGTTGGCCAGAGCCTAGGGCCAACCGAGCCCTCGCGGCAGGTGTTCGGCGTCCTCCCTGACGGCGGATCCGTGACACGGCACAGACCCGCCGTCGGACCCGTCCCGATCCTGTCTATCGCCGCACCGCGCTCCTGCGCCATGCTGGACCTCTCGTCTCGCCCCCCCGCTCAGAGAGACAGGCACATGACCCTTCTGCGTCGCCGCCTCGCGGCCCTTGCCCTGGTCGCTCCGCTGATGCTCGCCGGCTGTGGGGAGGACGCCGACCCGGCCCCCACGACGGACGGGTCCGACGACACCTCGACCTCGCCGACCCCGACCGAGCCGACCGAGGCGACCGACCCGTCGACCTCCGCCGCCGAGGGCGAGTGCGCGCTGCTGCCCGCCGAGGCGGTGAGCACGGCCCTCGGGGAGGACATGGTGGTGTCGGCCTCCGGCCCGCAGAGCTGCCTGTTCGGTCCCGCCGACCCGGCCTCAGCGGCCTCGATCACGGCGTCGGTCACCGAGCTCGCCATCGACCCGGAGGAGTACGCCGCCGGTTCGCGGGAGCTCTGCGAGGGTGAGGTCACCGACGTCGAGGCCGGCGACGAAGCGTTCGCCTGCGTCACCTTCGTGGGCCCGCAGGGGTTCGTGTTCGAGGGCAGCACCAGCGTCGTGCTCGACGTGACGACCGGCGACGAGTCGGAGCCGGCAGCGATCGCGGCCGCAGCAGCACTGTTGCCGTCGGTCGTCGTCAGGTGAGCCTGCGGGCGGCGTCGCGACGTACCTCCGGCACGCTGCTCGCACTCGGGCTCGGGCTCGCCCTCACCGCCTGCTCCGGCGGCACCACCGCCGCCAGCGGCCCCCGCTCCAGCGCCGAGCCGTCCATCACCCCCAGCTCCACGGCGACGAGCGCGGCAGCGACCGGCACGCCGAGCGTCTCGCCTCTCGTTCCTGAGCCGTCGGAGCCGCCGTCGGAGTCCTCCTCGGGACCTGACCCGGTGTGCGGCGGGCTCGAGCTGAGCCGCGTGCGTGAGGTGCTCGGCCCGCGGATGCGCAGCTACCTCGCCGAGGTGGACTACTGCGTCTACGCGGGCCCGCGCTCCCAGCATCCGACCTTGATCGTGACCGCCGCCCCGACCCTGGGTGACCCCGCGGAGTTCGCCCTGGAAGCGAGGGACTTCTGCGACAGCGACGTGACCGACGTACCGGGCGTCGGCGATGCCGCCTTTGTCTGCAACTCCCCGGTGGGGCCGCAGGGCCTCGTCGTGGCGGGCGACGCCTGGGTGCAGCTGGACCTCACCAGCGGCGACACCCCGGCCGACCTCGCCTCGCTGCTCGAGCTGCTGCCGTCCGTGGTCGTACCGACGGGGCTCGAGTT
>JBAZRQ010000236.1:0-4607 GCA_041662925.1 Nocardioides sp.
CGAGCCCGCCGACCCCAACGCCCTGGTGCCGCTGCTGTGGTCCAGCACCGCCCGCAAGACCGACGGCGACCTGACCGTCGGGGGAGTGGCGCTCGCCGACCTGGTCGCGGAGTTCAACACCCCGGCGTACGTCCTCGACGAGGACGACTTCCGCGCCCGCGCCCGCGCCTTCCGCGACGCCTTCGCCGCCTACGACGTCTTCTACGCCGGCAAGGCCTTCCTCTGCACCGCGGTCGCGCGCTGGGTCGGCGAGGAGGGCCTCAACCTCGACGTCTGCTCCTCCGGAGAGCTCACCGTCGCGCTCAAGGCGGGCTTCGACCCGGCCCGGATCGGCTACCACGGCAACAACAAGACCTACCCGGAGCTGCGCCGCGCCGTCGCCGCCGGCGTCGGGCGGATCATCGTCGACAGCTTCGCGGAGATCGAGCGTCTCGCCCAGGTCGCCGCCGACCTCGGCACCAGCACCCGGGTCATGGTGCGGGTGACCGCCGGCGTCGAGGCCCACACCCACGAATACATCGCCACCGCCCACGAGGACCAGAAGTTCGGCTTCTCGATCACCTCCGGTGACGCCCTCGAGGCCGTACGCCGCGTGGTCGCCGCCGACGGGCTCGAGCTGCTGGGCCTGCACTCCCACATCGGCAGCCAGATCTTCGACTCCTCCGGTTTCGAGGTGGCGGCGCGCCGGGTGCTGGCGCTCCACGCGACCGTGTCGACCGAGGTCGGGGTGACGATGCCCGAGATGGACCTCGGTGGCGGCTTCGGCATCGCTTACACGACCCAGGACGACCCGTCGGACCCCGCGCAGCTCGCGACCGAGATGAGCAAGATCGTCGAGCACGAGTGCCGCGCCCTCGGCATCGCCGAGCCCAGGCTGTCGATCGAGCCCGGCCGCGCGATCGTCGGCCCCTCGATGTGCACCGTCTACACCATCGGCACGGTCAAGCCGGTCGCCCTCGACGGCGGCGCGGTCCGCACCTACGTCTCGGTCGACGGCGGGATGAGCGACAACATCCGCACCGCCCTCTACGACGCCGACTACTCCTGCACCCTCGCCTCCCGCGAGTCCCAGGCGCCGCCGATGCTGACCCGGGTCGTCGGCAAGCATTGCGAAGCGGGCGACATCGTGGTCAAGGACGAGTTCCTGCCCTCCGACGTCGCTCCTGGTGATCTACTGGCGGTCCCGGGCACCGGCGCCTACTGCCGGTCGATGGCGTCCAACTACAACCACGCGCTGCGGCCTCCGGTGATCGCGGTGCGGGACGGTGTCGCACGGGTGATCGTGCGGCGCGAGACTGAGGACGACTTGTTGGCAACGGACGTTGGTGCGTGATGTTTGAAGGTCAGAAGCCGCTCAAGGTGGCAGTTCTCGGCTGTGGTTCGGTCGGCTCGCAGGTGGTGCGGCTGCTCACCGAGCAGGCCGGCGACCTCGCGGCCCGGGTCGGCACGCGCGTCGAGCTCGCCGGGGTCGCCGTACGCCGGATCGACGCGCCGCGGGAGGTCGACGTACCCGAGGGGCTGCTGACCACCGACGCCGCGGGGCTGGTCAGCCGCGACGACGTCGACCTGGTGATCGAGGTGATCGGGGGCATCGAGCCGGCCCGGTCGCTGATCCTCTCCGCGCTCGAGCACGGCGCCTCGGTGGTCACCGCCAACAAGGCGCTGCTCGCCGAGGACGGCCCGACCCTCTTCGAGGCGGCCGAGAAGGCCGGTCGCGACCTCTACTACGAGGCCGCCGTAGCCGGGGCGATCCCGATCCTGCGCCCGCTGCGCGAGTCGCTCGCCGGCGACAAGGTGACCCGGGTCCTGGGCATCGTCAACGGCACCACCAACTTCATCCTCGACAAGATGGACAGCTCGGGGGCCGGCTTCGCCGAGGCGCTCGAGGAGGCTCAGGAGCTCGGCTACGCCGAGGCCGACCCGACCGCCGACATCGAGGGGTTCGACGCCGCCGCCAAGGCCGCGATCCTGGCCTCGCTGGCGTTCCACAGCCGGGTGACCGCCGCCGACGTGCACCGCGAGGGCATCTCCGAGGTCACCGCCGCCGACGTCCAGTCGGCCCGCGACATGGGCAGCGTGGTCAAGCTGCTCGCGATCGCCGAGCTCCGGCCCGGCCCCGACGGCGACGCCGTCTCGGTCCGGGTGCACCCCGCCATGATCCCGCGCTCGCACCCGCTGGCCAGCGTGCGCGAGGCCTACAACGCGGTCTTCGTCGAGTCCGAGGCCGCGGGCCAGCTGATGTTCTACGGCCCCGGCGCCGGCGGGTCCCCGACCGCCTCGGCCGTCCTCGGTGACCTGGTGACGGTGGCCCGCAACCGTCTCGCCGGCACCCGCGGCCCCGGTGAGTCGGCCTACGCCGACCGTGCGGTGCTGCCGATGGGGGAGACCCGCACCCGCTACCACGTCGCCATCGACGTCGACGACCGCGCCGGCGTGCTGGCCTCGGTCGCTCAGGCCTTCGCCGAGCACGACGTGTCGATCCAGACGGTGCGCCAGGAAGGACGCGGCGACGACGCCCAGCTCGTCGTCGTCTCCCACGAGGCCACCGACGCCCAGCTCAGCGCCACCGTCGAGCACCTGCGCCGCATGGAGATCGTCCGCGAGGTCACCTCGGTGATGCGGGTCGAAGGAGACACCGAATGAGCCTCGAACGGACCGCGGCCCGCACCCACCAGTGGCGCGGCGTCATCGAGGAGTACCGCGAGCTGCTGGAGATCCCGGAGGGGATCCCGGCGGTCACCCTGCGCGAGGGCGGGACCCCGCTGGTCTTCTCCGAGTGGCTCTCCGGCCTCACCGGGGCGGAGGTGTGGCTCAAGGTCGAGGGCAACAACCCGACCGGCTCGTTCAAGGACCGCGGGATGACCACGGCCATCTCCGTCGCGAAGGCCGACGGCGCCGAGGCCGTGGTCTGCGCCTCGACCGGCAACACGTCCGCTTCGATGGCCGCCTACGCCGCCAAGGCCGGCCTCAAGCCGCTGGTGCTGGTGCCGGAGGGCAAGATCTCCGCCGGCAAGATGGCGCAGGCGATCCTCCACGGCGGCCAGGTGCTGATGGTCCGGGGCAACTTCGACCACTGCCTCGCCCTCGCGCGGCAGCTGGCCTGGGAGTACCCCGTCGCGCTGGTCAACTCGGTCAACCCCGCGCGCCTCGAGGGGCAGAAGACGGCGGCCTTCGAGATCGTCGACTTCATCGGCGACGCCCCCGACTACCACCTGCTGCCGGTCGGCAACGCGGGCAACATCGCGGCGTACTGGATGGGCTACACGCAGTACCACCGGATCGGTGAGTCGACGAAGACGCCCGTGATGCGCGGCTTCCAGGCCGAGGGGGCCGCACCCCTGGTGACCGGTGAGCCGTTCCCCGATCCCGAGACCAAGGCCACCGCCATCCGGATCGGCAACCCCGCGTCGTGGAAGCTGGCCGAGGCCGCACGCAACGAGTCGGGCGGGCGCTTCGCGGCGGTCTCCGACGACCAGATCCTGTCCGCCCAGCGCGAGCTCGCCTGCCGCGACGGCGTCTTCGTGGAGCCGGCGTCGGCAGCGGGCATCGCCGGGCTGCTCCAGGAGCTGGCCCAGGGCGAGTCCTACGCCGGTTCGACCGTGGCGATCACGGTCACCGGCCACGGGCTCAAGGACACCGTCACCGCGCTCGAGGGCTTCACCAGCTCGGGCCAGAGCATCGTCGACACCGTGATCGACGCGGACGTCACCGAGGCGGCGCGCGCCGCCGGCCTCGCCTGATGGTGCGTTTCGTCGAGGGGCCGGTCCGAGTCTCGGTCCCGGCCACCTCGGCCAACCTCGGCCCCGGCTTCGACTCCCTGGGCCTGGCCCTGGACCTGCGCGACCGGCTCGAGGCCGAGGTGCTGCCCGACGGCCTCGTGGTCGAGGTGCAGGGCGCCGGCGCGGACGCCGTACCTCTCGACGAGTCGCACCTGGTCGTGCGCGCCATGCGCGTCGGGTTCGAGGAGCTGGGCGGCCAGCCGGACGGGCTGCGGCTGTCCTGCACCAACGTCATCCCGCACACCCGCGGCCTCGGCTCGTCGTCGGCGGCGATCGTGGGCGGACTGGCCCTGGCCCGCGCGCTGGTCGTCGACGGAGACACGCTGCTCGGTGACGACGCCCTGTTCCGCGTCGCGGCCCGCCTCGAGGGGCACCCCGACAACGTGGCGCCGGCTCTCTACGGCGGCTTCGTCATCTCTGGGCACGAGGGCGCTGAGTTCTACGCGGTCGGCTCGTCGGTCGACCCGCGCGTCAGCGTCGTGGTCTTCGTCCCGCCCACGGGGGTGTCCACCGAGGTGGCCCGCGGGTTGTTGCCGGCGGAGGTGCCGCACGCGGACGCAGCCGCGGACGCCGGGCGTACGGCGTTGCTGGTCGCTGCGCTCGCCGGCCGCCCCGAGCAGCTGTGGCGGGGGACCCGCGACTACCTCCACCAGGACTACCGCCGCCTGGCGATGCCCGACTCGCTGGCGCTGGTCGACGGGCTGCGCGCCGACGGCGTCGCCGCCGTGGTCTCCGGAGCCGGTCCGACCGTGCTGGCGTTCTGCGGCTGGCCGGACGCCGTGGACACCGACACCCTGCTCGCGCACGCTCCGGAGGGCTGGGCCGCGC
>JBAZRQ010000237.1:0-4607 GCA_041662925.1 Nocardioides sp.
GAAACTGGGCCGGGACAGCTGGCCGCTCATCGACCTGGCTCGGATCGGCGTCTTCGAGGGCTATGACGCCGTGCTCAAGGTGCACACCAAGCGATCCCTGCACCGCCTCGACGGCGATGCCTGGCGGATCGAGCTGCTGGACGGGCTCCTCCCGTCGCCGGAGGGAATCCGACGGATCGTCGACCTGATCAGACGCGACAAGGACGTCGGGCTCGTGGTTCCCACAGGTCACATCAAGGGACCGGAGACGTGGGGGTCGAACCAGGAGCTCGTCGAGGGACTCGCCGCCCGCATCCCCGTGGCGTTCGATCCCGACAGTCTCCGGTACCCCGCCGGTTCCATGTACTGGGCGCGGCCGTGGCTGCTCCAGCGGTTGGCTGACCTCGAGCTGGGATCGGAGCACTTCGAGTCCGAGGCCGGCCACCTCGACGGTTCCACCGCACACGCGATCGAGAGGGTCGTCGGTGTCCTGGCGACCGCGGCGGGGTTCGAGCAGGTCGAGACCGACGAGGTGCCCTCACGCCTCCACCGGGCACGCAAGGCGACCACGCCCAGCACGGTCGCACCGCGGGTGCTGGCCTTCTACCTCCCGCAGTACCACCAGACCCCGGAGAACGACGCGTGGTGGGGCGAGGGCTTCACCGACTGGGTCAACGTGGACCGCGCCCGGCCGCTCTACTCCGGGCATGCGCAGCCCGTCGAGCCTGGTGAGCTCGGCCGCTACGACCTCTCCGACGTGAAGGTGATGCACCAGCAGGCCGACCTCGCCGCCGACCACGGCATCGACGGGTTCGTGATGTACCACTACTGGTTCGACGGTCGCTCCCTGTTGGACACCCCCCTGCGCAACCTCCTGGCCGATCCGTCGGTCGACTTCCCGTTCGCGCTCTGCTGGGCCAACGAACCCTGGACCCGTCGCTGGGACGGTCTCGACCAGGACGTCCTGATCGACCAGACCTACCCCCCAGGCTGGGAGGACGCGTTCTACGACGACCTCCTGCCGGCGCTGCGCGACCACCGCTACCTCCGGGTCGACGGCAGGCCGCTGCTCGTGATCTACCGCATCGGCCATCTCCCAGACGGCGCCCGGACCATCGCCAGGTGGCGAGCGCGCGCGCATCAAGACGGTCTCGGCGGGCTGCACGTCCTGGCGGTGACACCGTCACGCGACTTCGAGGGTCTCCCTGACGGCGTGGCTGCAGCCATCGACGGCCTGGTCCACTTCCCACCCGGCTCCGGCATCGGGCTCCAGTCCCTTCGTGACATCGCTCCCGGCCTGGACCGAGATCACTCGGGCGACATCTACTCCTACGACGCCGCGGTCGACGGCGCCGACCTCCGCACCACCGGACCGCACGGCCTACGCGTCCACCCCGGTGTCATGCCAGGCTGGGACAACACCCCTCGACGCGGGTCGGCTGCCTACACCTTCCACCGCGGCAACCCGGTCTCGTTCCGGCGGTGGCTCTCCCGTGCGGTCGATGCCGCTGCGGCCGCCGGCGGCGATCCACTCGTCTTCGTCAACGCCTGGAACGAGTGGGCGGAAGGCGCCCACCTCGAGCCCGACGCCCGCTTCGGGCGCGCCAACCTGGAGACGGTGAGGCAGGTCGTGGGAGCCCGTCCGCGCCGATCCGACTCAGACTGACTGCCTGTTCGGGTTACGGGTGTCCTCCTCCTGGGTTAGCCTCGTCGAGGACGCACCTCGGTGCGTCCGTCCATGTTCACCACCCGTGGGGGCCCCATGTCTGCGAGCGACTCTCGCCTGTTCACCCGTTCTGCGCTCATCGTGAGCGTCGCCTTCGCCATCGTGGTGGCGACGCTGACGCTCACGCCGCCCGGCTACGCGCAGAAGATCCGACCGGAATTCTTCGGCATGCACGACAGCCAGATCGCCAACGGCTCGGTCCCGGGTGTACACGTCGGAGCTGTTCGGCTGTGGGACACCGGCACCACCTGGCGCGAGATCGAGACCGCGCCGGGGTCCTACGACTGGTCCAAGGTCGACGCTGCCGTCGATACGGCCCGCGGCGCCGGTCTCCGGCCGATGCTGGTGCTCGGCCAGACGCCCCAGTTCCATGCTGTGAACCCGCTTGCTCCGGGCGCCTACGGCGACGGGGCCACCAGCATGCCTCGGCTGGCGGCGTGGACCAAGTACGTCAAGGCTGCGGCGAATCGCTACGGCACCAAGGTGGACTACCAGGTCTGGAACGAGCCGAACGTCATCAATTACTGGACCGGGACGGTCTCTCAGATGGCGTCGCTGACAGCTGCGGCAAGCAAGGCCATCAACAGCGCCGCCGGCAGCAGCGCCACGATCGTGGCTCCGTCGTTCCCGCTCCGGTTGGCGAGCCAGCAGAAGTGGTACGGGAAGTACTGGGCCGCCAAGGCCAACGGCAAGGGCATGGCCAGCTACGTCGACGTGGTCGCCGCCAACCTCTACCCGTTGTCCGACCAGGGGCCGGAGGAGTCCATCAAGCTGCGCGCTTTCGTGAAGCGGGTCCTGCCCACGGCGGCTCGTGGCAAGCCGATGTGGAACACCGAGATCAACTACGGGCTGCTCGGTGGTCCGACCGCCAAGCCGATCCCGGTGGCCAAGCAGGTCGCGTTCGTGGGCCGCACCATGCTGCTGAACGCGGCGAACGACGTCCAGCGCATGTACTGGTACGGCTGGGCACAGGGTGGCATCGCCAACACGCATCTCGTCGAGGACGACCGGTCCACGCTGACCGCTGCCGGACGCGCCTGGGACGTGGCACGGGGGTGGATCCTCGGCACCGACATGAAGAGCTGTGCAAGGACCGCCTCGGGCGCCTTGAAGGGTCTCTACACCTGCACCGCGCGGAAGAGCAGCACCGAGGTTCGTCGCTTCTACTGGAAGCCGTCCGGGGCATCGGTGAAGATCACGACCGCTCAGTCGACGAAGAGCTGGAGCGACCTGAGCGATCACACGACGAAGAAGTCGGGGAAGTACCAGATCAAGATCGGGCAGTCGCCGATCATGGTGACCTCACGCAGCTGATCCGAGGGACCAGCGCGCCGGCCACTCGTCGCCTCGGAGATCACGTGGCGCACCACGCACCGCACCGGCTGTCTCGTGCTCTCGTGATCGTCGCGGCCGTGCTCGCCGCCTCCGCCTGCTCGGGGGATGGCGAGCCCGGCGACGCCGCGAGGTCGTCGCCGACGCCGACGGTGTCCACCCCGTCCTCGGAGGGCACTCCCACCGCGGAGGCGACTCCGGGGCAGGGGCCGGGGCCGGGGCCGAGAGGATGGACGGTGCAGCCCACCTTCTTCGGCATGCATGAGAGCCGCGTCGCGCAGGGTGTCGCGCCGGGGGTCCCCGTGGGCGCGCTGCGCTTCTGGGACACCGGGACGAGCTGGGTGAACCTGGAGACTGGTCCGGGACAGTTCACCTGGGGACCGCTCGACACGGCGGTGGCCACGGCGGAGGCGGCCGGCGCGCGGCCGTTGCTGGTGCTGGGCCAGAACCCCACCTTCCACGCGTCCCGGCCGGAACAGGAGTCGGCCTACGGCCCCGGGGCGGCCTCGATGCCTGACCGGGGGGCCTGGCGACGCTACGTCACCGCGGTGGCCGAGCGCTACGGGGACCGCATCGACTACCAGGTGTGGAACGAGGCCAACATCGTGGGCTACTGGGCGGGCACGCCCCGGCAGATGGCGGACCTCACAGTGTCGGCCAGTCGGGCGATCCGCGAGGTGGTCCCCAGAGCCACGGTCGTCGCGCCTTCGTTCGCCCTGCGGCTGCCCGAGCAGCAGACCTACTTCGCCGACTTCTGGTCGCTGCAGTCGCGAGGGATCGATCTCGCGTCGGCGGTCGACGCCGTGGCGGTCCACCTCTACCCACCCGCCGAGGGCCCCCCGGAGGCCCAGGCGGGGCTGCTCGAGCGAGCCCGCGGGGTGCTGGCCACGAACGACGTGTCACTCCCGGTGTGGAACACGGAGATCAACTTCGGCGTTCTGGGAGGCCCACAGCCACCGCCGATCCCGGCCGAGCGACAACGGGCGTTCCTGATGCGCACCTACCTGCTCGACGCGGGTCTCGGGGTGCGGCGGGTCTACTGGTACCGCTGGGATCTGCAGCCGATCGCCAACACCTTCCTCACGAAGCCCGACCTCACCACACCCACGCCGGCCGGGCGAGCGTTCTCCACGATCCGGGGCTGGCTCGAGGGGACCCAAGCCCAGGGGTGTGGGCAGTCGGCGGGCGTGTGGGAGTGCACGGTGACGGCGGGCCGCGATACGCGCACCTTCTGGTGGAAGCCCGACGGTCCGGCAACGAGCCGTCGGGCCGCGCAGGGAGTCTGGTCCTGGACCGACGCCGACGGGATCGTGACACGCTGTCCCGAGCGTTGCGAGCTACCGGTGGGGGAGACTCCGGTCATGCTGACGTCTCGGTGACGCCGAGGCCTCGTGAGGCCCGCACACAGCTCCACCGATCGATCCGTTGCTGTATCAGCCGCCAGATCTTGGACTGTGCGGAAAGCGCGCACGCAGCACGTCGCGCTTGTTGCTCCGCTCGAGGTTGTCGCCCTTCTCCACGACGACGAGGTTGTGGTAGCAGTGCACTGCCCGGACATGGGTGTCGGTGT
>JBAZRQ010000238.1:0-4563 GCA_041662925.1 Nocardioides sp.
CCGGCCGGTGACTCCTGCTCAGCCCCGGGCGACGTGGAAGGCGGTGAGGCAAGCGGACGCGCTGTCGAGGTCGGCCCAGGCGCCGTCGTAGGCGAAGACGGCCATCGCGCTGGTCGGGAACCCGGTCGCGAGCTGGTTGCCGGCCTCGGGGTCGCCTTCGCCGTCGTCGAGCATCGACGCCAGGTAGGCCATGGTCGGGTTGTGCCCGACCACCACCACGGAGGTGTCGGCGGGGTCGAGGGCCCGCACCAGGTCGAGGACCGTCTCCGGTCCCGCGGAGTAGAGGCCCTCGTCGAGCGTCGGCTCGAGGGACCAGGAGGCGCCGGCGGCGACGGCGACCCAGGTCTCACGGGTGCGCAACGCCGCGGAGACGAGCGCATGGTCGGGGTCGACGCCGAGACCGGCGAGCCAGGCGCCGGCCGCGGCGCCGTCCGCGTGTCCCCGGCGGGAGAGGGCACGCTCGAAGTCGGTGGGGCCGACCTGCTCGGCCTTGGCGTGGCGCATGACCACGACGGTGCGGTGAGCTGCGGGCATCTCCACACCATAGGGTGACGCTCATGCCCAGGGGACCCCTCATGATCATCGGCGGCGCCGAGGACAAGCTCCGCAAGCGGACGATCCTGCGGGAGTTCGTCGCGGCCGCAGGCGGCCGCGACGCTCGTATCGCCGTGGTCCCGACCGCCTCGTCGCTCGGCGCCGAGGTGATCGAGGTGTACGACGCCCTGTTCCGGCGCGAGGGCGCCGCCGACGTGATCGCGGTGCGCCCGGAGAGCCGGGACGACGCACACGACGACGTGCTCATCAAGACGCTCGACGAGGCGACCGGCATCTTCATGACCGGCGGCAACCAGCTCAAGCTGTCGGCGATCGTGAGCGGCACCCCGCTCGGTGACGCCATTGTCGCCGCCCACCGCCGCGGAGTAGTGGTGGCCGGGACGTCCGCCGGGGCCAGCATCCAGTCGAGCCACATGGTGGCCTTCGGCGGGCCCGGCGCTACCGCCAAGCAGCGGATGACCCAGGTGGCCGCCGGTCTCGGGCTGCTCGAGTCATCAGTCATCGACCAGCACTTCGACCAGCGCAACCGCTACGGACGGTTGCTGATGATCGTCTCCCAGTCACCGTCGCTGCTCGGGATCGGAGTCGACGAGGACACGGCGGCCATCGTCGAGCACCGCGACGTCGACGGCGCCGAACACGAGGTGCTGCGGGTGATCGGTCGCGGCTCCGTCACGATCTTCGACCCGGCCCGGATCACCACCAACGCCTTCGAGGCCAAGCGGTCCGCGCCGATCCTCGCCAGCGGCGTGGTCCTGCACGCCCTGCCCGAGGGGTCGTCGTTCGACCTGACGACCCGCACGCTGGTCCCCCCGGAGACGCGCGTCGACCTCGAGGAGGCCGCCGAGATCGCCGTGGCCAGCCACGACCTGCGCCGGATGGCCCGCGACATCGCGGCCGCCGATGCCTCGCCCCAGGCGCTGCGCAGACGGATGGCCCGCACCCGCAAGAGCACCCCGCCCCCATCCGCACCCCAGGACGGAGCCACCACATGAGCGAGCGCCCCACCCCAGACCTCTCGATCGTGGAGACGCGGGTCTACCGCGGCGCCAACATCTGGTCCTACGACAAGGCGATCCACCTGGTCGTCGACCTGGGCTCGCTGGAGGACTACCCCACCAACACGCTCCCGGGGTTCACCGACAACCTGCTCCAGATGCTGCCCGGGCTGCGTGAGCACTCCTGCTCCCGTGGCAAGCGCGGCGGCTTCGTGGAACGCCTCAACGAGGGCACCTGGCTGGGTCACGTCGCCGAGCACACCGCCCTCGCGCTGCAGCAGGTCGTCGGTCACGACATCCGGCGCGGCAAGACCCGCCAGGTCAAGGGCACCAAGGGCCTCTACAACGTGATCTTCGGGTACGCCGACGAGCAGGTCGGCCTCGCCGCGGCCCGGCTCGCGGTGCGCCTCGTCAACCACCTGGTGCAGGCCGACCCAGAGCTCGACTGGGACGACGAGCTCGAGTCGTTCATCCTGCGGGCCGAGCGCACGGCGTTCGGCCCCTCCACGCAGGCGATCCTCGACGAGGCGGTCTCCCGCGACATCCCGTGGATCCGGCTCAACCAGCACTCGCTGGTCCAGCTCGGCCAGGGTGTCCACGCCAAGCGGATCCGCGCCACGATGACCTCCAACACCTCCGCCATCGCGGTCGACATCGCCTCCGACAAGGACCTCACCACGCGGCTGCTCGGCGCGGCCGGCCTGCCCGTACCCAAGCAGGAGACGGTGCGCACCGAGGACCAGGCGGTCCGCGCCGCCGACCGCATCGGCTACCCCGTGGTCATCAAGCCGCTCGACGGCAACCACGGTCGCGGGGTCTGCCTCGACCTGCAGAACGAGCAGGACGTCCGGGAGGCCTTCCCGGTCGCCCAGGAGCAGTCCCGGCGCGGGGTGATCGTGGTCGAGTCGCTGATCATCGGCAAGGACTACCGCTGCCTGATCATCGACGGCCGGGTCGCCGCGATCGCCGAGCGGGTGCCCGCGTCGGTGACCGGTGACGGCACCAGCACCGTGGAGCAGCTGGTCGACACCGCCAACGCCGACCCACGGCGCGGAGTCGGCCACGAGAAGGTCCTCACCCGGATCAAGGTCGACGAGGGCGCCGTTCAGCTGGTCCGCGAGCAGGGCTTCGCGATGACCGACGTACCCCCCGACGGCCAGGTGGTGAAGCTCGCGCTCACCGGCAACATGTCGACCGGCGGCATCTCGATCGACCGCACCTTCGAGGCCCACCCGGAGAACGTCGAGATCGCCGAAGAGGCGGCCCGGATGATCGGCCTGGACATCGCGGGCATCGACTTCATCTGCCCCGACATCACCGAGCCGGTGCGCGAGACCGGCGGCGCGATCTGCGAGATCAACGCGGCCCCCGGCTTCCGGATGCACACCCACCCGACCATCGGCGAGCCGCAGTTCATCGCCAAGCCCGTGGTGGACATGCTCTTCCCGCCCGGCGCCACGAGCCGGATCCCGATCGTCGCGGTCACCGGCACCAACGGCAAGACCACGACGTCGCGGATGATCAGCCACATCTTCAAGGGCATGGGCCGCAAGGTCGGCATGACCTCCACCGACGGCGTCGTCATCGACGAGCGGCTGCTGATCCGCTCCGACGCCTCGGGGCCGCGCTCGGCGCGGATGGTCCTGCAGAACCCCCGCGTCGACTTCGCGGTCTTCGAGGTCGCCCGGGGCGGGATCCTGCGCGAGGGCCTCGGTTACGAGCGCAACGACGTCGCGGTCGTGCTCAACGTCCAGCCCGACCACCTCGGTCTGCGCGGCATCGACACCGTCGAGCAGCTCGCCGACGTCAAGGCCGTGCTGGTCGAGGCGGTGCCGCGCGACGGGCACGCCGTACTCAACGCCGACGACCCGCTGGTCCGCGAGATGCGCCGACGCTGCTCGGGCCAGGTCGTGTGGTTCTCCATGGAGGAACCCGGCTCGGAGACCCGCGACATGATCGACGCCCACTGCCGCCGCGGCGGCAAAGCCCTGGTCCTCAACCCGTCCGAGCGCGGCGAGATGATCGTGGTCAAGCACGGCCCGCGGGAGATGCAGCTGGCCTGGACCCACCTGCTGCCGGCCACGTTCGGCGGCCGGGCCCGGATGAACGTCCAGAACGCCCTCGGGGCGGCCGCCGCCGCGTTCGCCGCAGGAGCGCCGCTGCATGACATCCGGCAGGGGCTGCGGACGTTCTCGACGAGCTACTACCTCTCCCCCGGCCGTCTCAACGAGGTCGAGGTCAACGGCGTCAATGTCATCGTCGACTACTGCCACAACGCCCCCGGGATGCGGATGCTGGGCGACTTCGTCGACCGGGTCGGGGACTCGATGGCGTCCTCCCACGAGCTGGCCCGCCCCTCCCGGATCGGCGTCATCGCGACCGCCGGGGACCGCCGTGACCAGGACATGCGCGAGCTCGGCGAGATCGCCGCACAGCACTTCGACGTGGTGATCGTGCGCGAGGACGTCCAGCTGCGCGGTCGCGAGCGCGGCGAGGTCGCGGGCCTGGTCACCGAGGGGGTCCGGGGCGCGATGGACGCCGGCGCCCGGTGCAAGCAGGTCGAGGAGGCCCACGAGGAGATCGACGCCGTGCGCCACGCCCTGGCACGCGCCAACAAGGGCGACCTGGTGGTCATCTGCGTCGACAAGCACGCCGAGGTGATGAGCGAGCTCGAGGAGTGGTCGTCCCAGGCCCAGGCCGGGTCCGGCGCCTCCTCCGACGCGCCCGCAGCCGACCCTGACTACGCTCCGGCCGCCACCGAGTCCTGATGCGGATCCTGGAGCTGGCTGCCCGCCCCGGCCGGCGGATCGACGCCCACGGGAGCCGTGGGTTCTCGGTCTCCGCGCTGGGACTCACGGCCGACGCCCACCTCGTGGCCGTGACCCTGGCCCCCGGTGGCGTGATCGGGCGCCACCCCGCGGCGGCCCGGCAGATGCTGGTCGTCCTCACTGGCGACGCGACCGTCTCCGGCGGCTCCGACGGGTCTGGCGACTCCGTGGAGGTCCGACCT
>JBAZRQ010000239.1:0-4563 GCA_041662925.1 Nocardioides sp.
CGACCGGGTCCTCGAGCGTCGCGTCGCGGGCGTAGAGGGACACGATCTCCTCGGCCGTCCCCGTCGCGACGAGATCGAGGTAGCGCTGGACGTTGGTACGGATGACTTCGTTGGAGGCGACCACGCGCCATGTCTATAACAGGTTCTAGTTGCCTGTCACGCCAGGTCGGGGTGCGCGCGCCCCGCCACGAGCGGCAGGTCGACGTAGGTGCGGACCCCGGGGGGAGCGGCCACGACGTACGGCACCGAGTTGACGCAGTGCATGGCCGTCACCACGATGCCCGGGTTGCGCACGAGCCCCTCGGCGACGGTGTCGGGCTGCCAACCCTTGATGGTGACGAAGGTGTCGGGGTCGCCGCGCACCTCCACCTCGAAGCGCTCGCCCTCGGGGCCGAAGTCCCAGGCGGGCTCGAGGTGCTCCTCGCCCATCAGCCAGGTGACGGCGGCGCGGACGACGACCTGGCCGCGCACGAGCGCCTCCCAGGCGAAGCGCTGCCCGGCGACGCGGCCCTCCTCGATCACGCCGATGGGGGACTCGATCGGGCGGGTGGCCACGGCCAGGTCGAGGGTGGAGCGGATCTCGGCGTCCGGCGAGAAGCCGAGCACATCGAGGCACATGCGCACCGAGCGGACGAAGCCGGCGGAGAGGAGCTCCAGCATCGGCCCCGAGCGCGCCTCGTCGGGCGTGCCGCCGAAGCACATGACGTGGCGGACGACGTCGGGAGCGTTGTAGGTCCGGATGTCGGAGAACTCCTCGCCGCGCACGTAGGTGACGCCGGAGGTCAGCGACGAGAACATCAGCGGGTGCAGATCGGGTACGCCGCCCGGGTTGACGCCGGTGCCGTGGACGCTGACGCCGCCGGCAGTGCAGGCCTCCTCGAGCACGGCGCGCTGCCGCTCACCGGGGTAGATCCAGCCGACCGGGGTGACGACGTTCTTGCCCGAGCGCAGCAGGGCCGTCAGCTCGGCGGTGTCGCCGACCAGCGGCGTGTAGACGACGCAGTCGGCGTCCAGGGCGAGGATCTCCTCGGCCTTGTTGGTGGCCACCACCCCGACCGGGCCGGTGCCGATGATCTCGCCGACGTCGACGCCGTGCTTGGCCTCCGAGTGGACGTAGCAGCCCACGAGCTCCAGCTCGGGGTGGAGCAGGATGCCCTCGATCGACGCCCGTCCCACACCGCCGGTGGCCCACTGGATGACGCGTACGGCCACGGGTGCTCCTAGAGAGAGGTCATACATCCGACGGGCGACGGGGTGAAGCCCGGGAAGACCGTAGCGGTCGAGGCGCCGAAGCGGGAGGACACGATCTCGGCGAGGACGCTGCGGTAGTCGGTGGTGACGAGCAGGTCGGCGTCGTCGTCGAGGGTCAGCCCGGGCCAGCTGGCGTAGACCTTGCCGCCCTTGACGCCGGCACCGGCGACGAGCATGGCGTTGCCGAAGCCGTGGTCCAGGCCGTAGTTGTCGTTCTCCACGGTGCGCCGCCCGAACTCGCTGAGCACGACCAGGGTCACCTTCGATGTCTGGGTGCCGAGGTCGGCCAGGAACGCCGCGACCGAGCGGGCCAGGTCGTCGGCGTTGCGGCGCATCTGGCCCCACTCGAGGGTGCCGAGGTCGCTGTGCATGTCCCAGTCGCCCTGGTCGACCGTGAGCACCTCCACACCCACGTCGCCACGGACGATCCGGGCCACGGTGGCCAGCGACTTCCCCAGGTCGGTGTCCGGGTAGGCCGCGCGGTTGTCGGTTGCGGCCTTGACCGGCTGGAACTCGTCGAGAGCGGCGAAGGTCGAGCGCATCGCCTTGCCCAGGGGGCTCTGGTTGGAGTCCCACAGCGTGTGCAGGGAGCGCTTGCGGCCGTCCTTGACTGCCCACCTGTCGTCGCCGGGGATCTGCACGTCCTGCACCGAGCCGGCCGACATCACCGGCTCGTCGCCGAACAGCGAGCCGGGCACGACGCCGCCGCCGATGCTGAAGCCCTGCAGCGGTGAGGTGCGGGTGTCGGCGCCGATGAGGCGGTTGAGCCAGCCCTGGCGGGTGGTCGACCCCGGGTTGGCGTCCTCGACCTCCTCCATCGCCGCGAAGTGGGAGCGGTTGGGTGCGGGCAGGCCGGTGGCGTGGACCGCCGCCAGTTGGCCGGAGTCCCACAGCGGCATCAGCGGCGCGAGCTTGGGGTGCAGGCCGAACATCGCGTCGGCGCCGAGCAGCTGGTTGGCGGGGATCGCGAGGCGGGGCCGGGCCTGGTAGTAGACCGGGTCGCCGTGCGGGACGACGAGGGAGAGCCCGTCGGCGGCGCCGCGCAGCGACAGCACCACGAGGACCGAGCTGGCCGACGCGGCCATTGCTGGGGCGGCCGTGACGACGGCGCTGCCCACGATTGTGGTGGCGCCGGCGACGGCGATCGCGCCGGAGAACAAGCTCCGTCGCGAGACGGTCCGGAACTCGTCGCAGCAGGCGGCCGAGGTCGGGGGAGTGGAGGTCATCTCGGTCACCGCGTCAGGTGGGCAGGGGAGTCGAGGAAGGTCGTCAGCAGCCGCGACATGTTCCACTTCACCAACCCGTGGTCGGCGGTGATCCGGGTGCCGGGCGTGAGCGCCACCGCCTCGCAGCAGGCCTTGAGCAGGGTCGACGTGGAGCGGCGTCCCAAGAGCTGCTGGGAGAGGTGGTCGACCAGCACGTCGAAGCGCACCGCCGGCTTGGGCAGCCACGTGGCCGGGGCGCGGTAGGTGATGCCCACGTCGGGCCACCAGCCGCCGCTCATCACGTAGTGCAGGTCCATCGAGGCGATCATCCGCGCGGGCGACGACCACGAGTCGTTGTCGACCGGCTGGCCGTCGGGCCGGGGCCAGGCGAGGGGGAGCGCCCCCAGGTTGGAGGCCTGCCACAGCATCGCGTTGGCGGCGTAGTCGTCGCCGCGCTCGTCCTCGGGTGGCCGGGCCAGCCGGGCCTGCAGCACGCGGTAGGTGGAGACCACGTCCTCGCACGGGTCCTTGACCTTGGCGCCGGCCGCGGCCGCGAAGGCCGTCGACGCGACGAGTGCGCGCAGCACCGGCTTGATGGCGGTGCCGTTGGCGAGGTAGACGCGGGCCAGCTGGTCGACCAGTGACTGGGGCGGGTCGTCGCGCACGAACTTGCGCGCCAGCTTGCGCGCGATCCGCTGGGCGGTCGCCGGGTGCCGGGCGAGGTAGGTCAGGTAGCGGCGGGTCAGGTCACGGCCGTCGCCGGAGGCGTTGGGGTCGCTGAAGCCCATCACCGTGACCGGGCCGGTCCAGTGTGCCGAGGCGTCGTACGACGGCTGCCAGGTGCGCCACAGGTCGACCATCCACCCCGTGAGGATGCGCGCCGAGCCCTTGACGTCCGGCTCGCCGTAGCTGCCGCGGCCGACCGTGTGCAGCTCGAGGAGCTCGCGGCCGAGGTTCTCGTTGGGGTGCCGCTTCGTGGAGACGGCCTGGTTGAGGTAGATCAGCATCGCCGGGTGCGTGATCGCCGCGTGGAGCAGGTCCTCGAAGCGGCCGAGCGCATGGCGGCGCACGGTGTCGCCGTAGGAGACCCGGTGGGTGAACTGCGCGTCGCCGCTGACCGGCACGTTGAGGTGGTTCTCCCAGAAGTCGGTCATCAGCTCGAGCACCTGGCGCTGGCTGGTCATCCGGCGCGCCATCACCCAGCGCTGGTAGTCGGCCATCACCTCCCAGCCGCCCTCGATCTCCTGGACCTGTCGCGCCCAGAGGTCCTGCGGGGTGCGCGAGAGGCCGGACCACCAGGCGCGCAGCGCGTCGGATCCGGTGTCGGTGATCGCCTCGGGCGCCAGCTGCCGTTCGAACCACTTCCGCGCTCCGCCCTGGCGCTTCACGGTCGCGGTCAGCCCCGGGGTGACGCCGTACGAGAACCGGCTGACCAGGTGCCGGTTGGCCGCCGACAACAGTGGGGCGCCCTGGTAGTGCGCCGGGGGGTACGCCGCAGCGTACGCCGGTGCGGCGCTCGCGACGGAGAGCGCACCGGCGGTGCCGAGGACCGCGCGGCGGGTTGCGGCGGCGGGGGACGGGGGCATCGAGACTCCTGGGGGACGGCGCGACCGAGACGCGCCAGGCCCGCAGGCTACCTCCGGGTGACGAGGAAGGGGCCGTGCGTCACCCGGTTCGCTAGCATGGGCGGCTTCCCGGCCCTCGATGCAAAGGACCCTGAGCTCCGCCAATGGACGGCTCTCAAAGTAGCCCGCTCTCCCATCGCGGAGAGCTCCCGTGACCCCCTGGCTCCTGCTCGCGATCGCGCTGCTGCTGGTCGTGATGTGCGGCGTGTTCGTCGCCGCCGAGTTCGCCTTCGTGACCGTCGACAAGCTGCAGGTCGAGCGCGCCGCGGCCGGGGGTGACGCCTCCGCCCAGGGCGTGATGACCGGCCTGAGGTCGCTGTCGACCCAACTGTCGGGCGCGCAGGTCGGGATCACGGTCACCAACCTCGGCATCGGCTTCCTGGCCGAGCCCGCCATCGCCGACCTCCTCGAGGAACCGCTGGGCGCCGTCGGCGTCCCCGACGCAGCGGTGAGCCCGGTGGCGATCGCACTGGGTCTGACGA
>JBAZRQ010000240.1:0-4552 GCA_041662925.1 Nocardioides sp.
ATGATCTGGCCGAGGTCCGGCATGCCGGCCATCGCCCCGCTCAGGCCACTGGCGCCGAAGAACTGCTCGAAAGGCGTGCCCTTGAAGGGGTTCTGGCCCTCGCCGGGTCCCTCGTCTGGCCCATCGTCTGGCCCGTCGTTCGGCCCGTCGTTCGGCCCGTTGCCGGATCCTGTGCTCATGGGCCTACGGTACTGCCGTTCGGCAAGCCGTAAGGTCGTCACGTGGCCCATCCCGCCGTCCGGCTCGTCGACCTCCGTGACACGCCCCTGAGCGTCGAGGAGGTCACCGCCGTCCTCGACGACCCGACCGACGGCGGCGTCACGGTCTTCATCGGCCGCGTGCGCGACCACGACGGCGGCAAGGGCGTCACGGGTCTCGACTACTCCGCCCACCCGACCGCGCTCGACCGGCTGCAGGCGGTCTGCGACCAGGTGGCCGAGAGCCACCCGGTCAACGGGATCGCCGCGGTGCACCGGGTCGGCCGCCTCGAGATCGGCGACATCGCGGTGGTCGTCGCGGCCTCGGCCTCCCACCGTGGCCAGGCCTTCGACGCCTCGCGCGCGCTGATCGACACGCTCAAGGCCGAGGTGCCGATCTGGAAGCACCAGGTCTTCAGCGACGGCACCGAGGAGTGGGTCGGCGCGCCCTGACCCGGCCGGGCCCCGCCCCGACCTACCCTCGAAGCGTGGAGATCCTGCTCTGGCTCGTGCCGCCGGCCGCCGTCACCGTCGTGGCCATGGTCTGGGTGAGCTGGCTGGGCCGCGAGGGACGCGGCGAGGTCGACCGCGAGGTCGCCGTACGCCGGCTCGGTGAGGCGCTCGAGAAGCGGCCCAAGGCCCCCCGCTACGCCGCCGACAACCCGGCCCGCGACCGCAGCACCGGGATCGCCGTACGACCGTCGCGGGCGAGCCCGGCGCGAGCGGTCCCTCCGGCTGCCGACGAACCGCCCCGGCGCCGCGTGTCCTGAGCCTGGATTCAGGTCCCGGACCGGGGAGCCGTCACGCTTGGCCGGGGTGAGAGGGTGGCGCCATGAGCCAGCGCCTGATCGCCGCGATGATCGCGGCTCCGCTGGTGCTTGCGCTGCTCCTGGTGGCGGCGTTCCTGCCGCTCGACTACGTGACCTACTCGCCCGGCTACACCGTCGACGTGCTGGCCGAGTCCGACGGCGCCGAGATCATCCAGGTCGACGGCCACAAGACCTACCGCGACGACGGCGAGCTGCGGATGACCACCGTGCTGGTCTCCCTGCCCAAGGACGAGGGTGAGTGCGCCGGCGGCTGCAAGAACCTCTACGAGCTGATGGCGACCTGGGCCGGCAACGACGACGCGGTCTACCCCTACGACGCGGTCTACAGCGACGACGAGACTCCCGAGTCCAACAACCGCGAGGGCGCGGTCTCCATGGTCACCTCCCAGGACGCCGCCATCGCGGTCGCGCTGCGCGAGCTCGGCTACGAGACCAAACCGGCCGTGGAGGTCAGCTTCGTGGAGTCCGACATGCCCGCCGAGGGCAAGCTCCTCGTGCGCGACATCCTGCTCAAGGTCAACGGGGAGCCGCTCAGGGACGCGCAGCAGCTCGTCGACGCGGTGCGGTCGACCGAGAGCGGCGACGCCGTCGAGCTCACCGTCCGCCGAGGGCGTACGACGACCGACGTCTCGGTGGTGCCCCGCCAGGTCGACGGCGTGCA
This sequence comes from Nocardioides sp., assembly GCA_041662925.1. GTDB lineage: Bacteria > Actinomycetota > Actinomycetes > Propionibacteriales > Nocardioidaceae > Nocardioides. Next base: position 1,689 of record JBAZRQ010000240.1, read on the forward strand.
GTACATCGGGATCACGCCCGGCAACGGGTTCCTCTTCCCCTTCGACGTGCGGGTCAACATCGACCCCGACATCGGCGGCCCGAGCGCGGGCCTGATGTTCTCCCTCGCCATCTACGACACCTTGACCCCCGGCTCGCTCACGGGCGGCCGCGTGGTGGCCGGCACCGGCGAGATCGCGGCGTCGGGCCAGGTCGGGGCGATCGGCGGCATCCAGCAGAAGATCGCCGGCGCCCGTGACGACGGCGCCCAGCTGTTCCTGGTGCCGCCCGACAACTGCGACGAGGCGCTGGGCGCCGACAACGGCGACATGCGCCTGGTCAAGGCGACCACGATGCACGTCGCCCTCGAGGCGATCCAGGACTGGGCCGCCGACCCCGACGCCGACCTGCCTTCCTGCGAGGACGCCGCATGACGCTCGACAACCCCCTGGCCGACCCGCTCGACGCCGACCCTGCGCTGGCCTCCGCCGTACTCGAGATCGAGGGCCACATCTCGGGCTCCGGCTGGGACCAGCCGGCCCGGCTCTACGCCCTGGTCGACACCGCCCAGCTGGTCGCTCACGAGCCCGCGCTCGCCGCGGCGATGGGCCTCGACGATGCCTCCGAGCAGGGCTCGCTGACCGCGATCGAGCAGGACCAGCTCAGCCCGGAGGTCGAGCTCGAGCACGCGCTCGAGTCGATCACCTGGCCGCCCAACGTGCTCGGGTGCGCGGCCGTGGTCGAGCGCCTCGTGCTTCCCCCCGACGTCGACGACGCCATCCCCGACGACGCCACGGAGGCCCAGGAGTTCGCACGCGAGCACCCTGACCGCCAGGAGGTCAGGATCGTGGCCGGCGCGACCCGCCACGGCTCGACGTACTGTGCGCTCCGGCTGCGCGCCCACGACGACGACCAGTCGGTCGTCGGCGGTATCGACCTCGTCCCCGGCCTGCTCGCGCTGCTCAGCGCGACACTGGTCGACGAACCTGCACCACAACCACAGGAGAACCCGTGAGCGAGCTTTTCGACGACGACCCGCGCGACCCGTCACCGCCCGCGACCTCGCGGCGCTCCCGAGCGTTGGTGACCACCGCGATCGTGCTGATCGTGGCGTTCTTCGGGCTGACGACGTTCGCGGCGATCTACACCGACCGCCTCTGGTACACCTCTGCCGGCTACGGCAGCGTCTTCAGCACCCTCTTCTGGACCCGCACCGCGCTGTTCGTGGCCTTCGGCGCCACGATGGGCGTGATCGTCGCGGTCAACGTCGTGCTGGCCTACCGGTTCCGGCCGCTGTTCCGGCCCTCGTCACCGGAGCAGGGCGGGCTGGACCGCTACCGCGACGCCGTCACCCCGATCCGCACCTGGCTCGTGATCGGGGTCGCGCTCCTGCTCGGCCTCTTCGCCGGCACCTCGGGCGCGGGGGAGTGGCGCACGTTCCTGCTGTGGCGCAACTCCCAGGAGTTCGGCACCGAGGACGCCTACTTCAACCGTGACATCGGCTTCTACGTCTTCGACCTGCCGTGGCTGCACTTCGTCGTCGACTTCCTGATGGTCGCGATCGTGATCGCGCTGCTCGCCGCGGCGGTCACCCACTATCTGTACGGCGGCGTGCGGTTGCAGGCCACCCGCGACCGGCTCTCCGGGGCGGCGCAGGTCCAGCTCTCGGTGCTGCTGGGGTTGTTCGTGCTGCTCAAGGCCGGTGACTATTACCTCGACCGCTTCGACCTGGTCAACCAGTCGGGGCGCCTGATCACGGGCATCACCTACACCGACGACCACGCCGTACTCCCGGCCAAGAACATCCTGATCGGCATCGCGCTCATCTGCGCGGTGCTCTTCTTCCTCAACGTCTGGCGCCGCACCTGGATGTTGCCGTCCGTCGGCCTCGCCCTGCTCGCCCTGTCGGCCGTGCTGCTCGGGATGATCTGGCCCGGCATCGTCCAGCAGTTCCAGGTGAAGCCTTCGGAGGCGGACAAGGAGGAGCCCTACATCCGGGCCAACATCGAGGCCACCCAGCTGGCCTACAAGCTCAAGGACATCGAGAGCCAGCCCTACACGAGCAACTCGACGGCATCGGCCGACCAGGCCACCCTGCTCGCCAGGCAGACGACGTCCATCCCGCTCGTCGACCCCCAGCTGGTCCGCCAGACCTTCGAGCAGAACCAGCAGGGCCGCAACTACTACTCCGTAGCCGACGTGCTCGACGTCGACCGCTACGAGATCGACGGCATCGACCGGGCGCTGGTGCTCGGGGTGCGTGAGCTCGACCAGACCGGCATCAACGAGGGCGACCAGAACTGGAACAACCTCCACACCGTCTACACCCACGGCAACGGCGTGATCGCGGCCTACGCCAACCAGCGCGGCGCCGACGACAACAGCCCCGGCACCGACATCCAGTGGGCCGAGGGCAACCAGGTCAACGCCGACGGCACCCGCCAGGACGACCTCAGCCAGCTCACCGGTGGCTACGAGAGCCGCATCTACTTCGGCGAGGACAGCCCCGACTACTCGGTCGTGGGCAAGGCGGCCGACGACGCGTTGAGCGTGGAGCTGAGCCTGGCCAGCGGGACCGAGGACGAGGACCAGACCACGACCTACGACGGGTCCGGCGGCGTCGACATCGGCTCGACGTTCAACCAGCTGATGTACGCCGTGAAGTTCGGCGAACCCAACTTCCTGCTCTCCGGCCGGGTCCACGGCAACAGCCAGGTGCTCTACAACCGCACCCCGCGTGAGCGCGTGGAGAAGGTGGCGCCGTGGCTCACCATCGACGAGGACGCCTACCCGGCGATCGTCGACGGCAAGGTCGTGTGGATCCTCGACGGCTACACCACCACCGACCGCTACGCGAGCGCGGAGCGGGAGTCCTTCCAGGAGATG
>JBAZRQ010000241.1:0-4538 GCA_041662925.1 Nocardioides sp.
CCGGTGGTCCAGCTCGCTCCCCCGCTGGTCTGCAACCAGGAGCACTTCGACGAGATCGAGCAGGTCCTGCGCGTGGTGCTCGACAAGGCCTCCACGCTGCTCTGAGGCCCCGGGCGGACGTCATACGTCCTGGTGGCGGTACCCGCCAGCACGCATGACGCTGCGTGGGACGTCATACGAACCGGCTGTTATTGCCGCCGCGTCGTATGACGTCCCACCGGCGTCACGCGTGGGTCCGGGCGTCCGCGAAGACGGCGGGGCCCCCAGGGACCCTCAGCCCAGCGACCTGGTGCGACGCCGGCTGTTCACCTCGGCCGCGAGCACGATCGTGATCGAGATGGCGAACATCAGCGTGCCGATCACGTTGACCTGCATCGGGACGCCTCGTTGGGCCACGCCCCAGACGTACATCGGGAACGTGGTCGTGGTGCCGGCATTGAGGTTGGTGATGATGAAGTCGTCGAAGGACAGGGAGAAGCTGAGTAGTGCGGCACCGAGGATGCCCGGGAAGACCAGCGGGAACGTCACCCGCCAGAACGTCTGCGCCGGGGTGGCATAGAGATCCATCGCCGCCTGTTCGAGGTTGTCGTCCATGCCGGCCAGCCGGGCTCGGACCGTGACGACGACGAACGACAGGCAGAACATGATGTGCGCGATCAGGATCGTCCAGAACCCCAGCTGACCGCTGAACCCGGCGGCCACGAACAGCGCCAGCAGCGAGGAGCCCATCACGATCTCGGGGGCGGCCATCGGCAGGAAGATGAGCACGTTCGTAGCCGACCGCCCGACGAAGTCGTGCCGCACGAGGGCGAACGCCGCGAGAGTCCCCAGCAGGGTGGCGCCCAGCGTGGCGAGCAGGCCGATCTCGACGCTGCGCGCCACCGAGTCGCACATGCTCGGGTCGACGCACGGGTGCAGCCAGTTGTCGAGCGTGAACGCATCGAAGCGGTAGACGTTGCGGCTGGCCGGGTCGTTGAAGCTCATCAGCACCACGACCGAGATCGGCACGAACGTGTAGAGCAGCACGAGGATGCCCAGGACCAGCACCAAGTGCTCCCGAACCCTCCGACCCAGGCCGCCGCGCGCTCTCGACTCGCTCACAGGAGCTCCTCCGTCCCAGCCCGGCGGACGTAGACCAGGACCATCGCCACGATCAGCAGCATCAGGATCATCGAGAGGGACGCCGCCGCCGGGTAGTTGTTCGCGTCAGTGAACAGGCTCTGGATGACGCTGCCCACCATCCGCTGGTTGGGGCTGCCCAGCAGCTGCACGTTGATGAAGTCACCCGCGGCCGGGATGAACGTCAGCAGGGTGCCCGACACGACCCCCGGCAGCGAGAGTGGCCAGGTCACCTTGAAGAAGCCCACGGCCGGGTGCGCATAGAGGTCGCCTGAAGCCTCGATCAACCGGTGGTCGATCTTGTCGAGGCTGGCGTAGAGCGGCAGCACCATGAACGGCAGGAAGTTGTAGGTGAGCCCGGCGATGACGGCCACGGGCGTGGCGAGCAGCCGCCCGTCGGAGCCCAGCATGTGCACCGCCTGCAACGTGTTCACGATCAGGCCGTCGTCGGCGAGGATCAGCTTCCACGACAGCGTGCGGATCAGGAAGCTGGTGAAGAACGGCGCGATCACCAGCACCAGCATGAGGTTCTTCCACCGGCCGGCCTTGAACGCGATCGCGTACGCGAGCACGTAGCCCAGGATCAGGCAGAACAGCGTGGCGATGCCGCCGTACACGATCGAGCGCAGCAACGGCTGCCAGTACTCCTGCAGCGCATCGGTGTAGTTGCCCCACGCCCACGACATCGTGTAGCCGCGGAAGTCCGACCCGGACGGGTCGAACAGGCTCGTCGCCACCAGGGAGTACAGCGGGATCACGAAGAAGAGCGTCAGCCAGGCCAGCGCGGGCAGCAGGAGCAGGTAGCCGACCCGGCCACGCTTCCGTGTCGACTCCGATGCCGCCGCCAGGGCCGGGGAGGTCCCCGCGGTGCTCGCCATCAGTCGTCCCGGTCCGCGCCAGCGGTGGCGTCCTGGTCGTGGTCGAGAAGGAAGGCGTACTCCGGGCGCCAGGAGAGCTCCACCTTCTCGCCGTGGCCGAAGATCCGGGTGCGCCCGGTGTTCTGCTCGAAGACCTGCAGCTCCTGGCCCCAGGGCATCCGGACGAGGTACTGCGTGCTGACCCCGAAGAAGCTCACATCCGTGATCACGCCGCCCGGGATGGTGTTGCCGGGAGCATCCAGTGCCTCGCCGGGCTCGCCGATGAGCACCTTCTCCGGACGGATCCCGATCCAGCCCTGGTCGCCGTCGACGTGGGTCCGTGCCGTGGGGACCGACACCGAGATCCCGTGCATGTCCACGCTCGTCACGTCGGCGCTGCGACCGGTGACCGTCCCCTCGATCAGGTTGGACTGTCCCAGGAAGTTCGCCACGAATGTCGAGCGCGGGTTCTCGTAGAGCACCGACGGCGCGCCCATCTGCTCGATGACGCCCTTGTTCATCACCGCGACCGTGTCAGCCATCGTCATGGCCTCCTCCTGGTCGTGCGTGACGTGCACGAACGTGAGCCCGACCTCGGTCTGGATCCGCTTGAGCTCGATCTGCATCGCGCGGCGCAGCTTGAGGTCCAGGGCACCGAGGGGCTCGTCGAGGAGAAGCACTTCGGGCTTGTTGATCAGCGCCCGCGCGAGCGCGACCCGCTGCTGCTGGCCGCCGGAGAGCTGGGCGGGCTTCTTGCGGGCCTGCGTCTCGAGCTCGACGAGCGCGAGCATCTCGTGGACCTGGGACTCGACGTCCTTGCTCCTGCGGCGGCGCAGGCCGAAGGCCACGTTCTCGAAGATGTCGAGGTGCGGGAAGAGCGCGTAGCTCTGGAAGACGGTGTTCACCGGTCGCCGGTAGGGCTTGGCGTAGGTGATGTCCGCACCGGCCAGCGTGATCGACCCCGAGGTCGGCGTCTCCAGGCCGGCCACCATCCGCAGCGTCGTCGTCTTGCCGCAGCCCGACGGCCCGAGCAGCGCGAAGAACGAGCCTCGTGGGATGTCGAGGTCGAGCTCGTGCACGGCGGTGAACGTGGCGAACGACTTCGTCACCTTCTGCAGGCGCAGCCCGTCGTACGTCGCGTCCTTGCCGGTCGCGGCCCCGTCCTCGGACCCCGGGGCCTCAGCCACCTGTGACATCGGACCAGTCTCCTTCGTAGGCGATCTGCTGCCGGTCGTCGAGCGGCATGAAGTCGAACGTCTGCGCGAGCGTCTCGTCGTCGGGGAAGATCAGCTTGTTGTCGACCAGCGACGGGTCGATCTTCTCCATCTCCTGCTGGGCTCCCACGACGGGACAGATGTAGTTGACCCAGGCCGCCAGCTTCGCGGCGTTCACGGGGTCGTAGTAGAAGTCGATCCACTTCTCGGCGTTGGCCTCGTGCTGAGCACCGTTCGGGACCAGCATGTTGTCGCTCCAGAGCGACAACCCCTCCTCAGGGGTGACGAACTTGATGTCGGGGTTCTCGAACTGCAGCTGGATGACGTCGCCCGACCAGGCCTCGCAGGCGACGATGTTCCCGGCCGCGAGGTCCTGGGTGTACTCGTTGCCGGTGAACGCCCGGATCTGCCCCGACGAGACGGCCCCCCGCAACCGGTCGATGGCGTTGGCCCACTCGTCCTCGGTGAAGCTCCGCGGGTCGGCACCGACCACCTTGAGCATGAAGCCCATCGTGTCGCGCATCTCCGAGAGCATCGTCACCCGACCCTTGAGGTCGGAGTTGTCGAGGAGCTCGGCGAAGCTCTTGATCTCGCCGGTCTTCGACGCGTTGTAGGCGATGCCGGTCAGCCCGCTCTGCCAGGGTGCGTGGTACTCGAGCTTCTTGTCCCAGGCCTTGCCCTGGAGGGGCTTGATGAGGTTCGCGTGCAGGTTCGGCACCTTCGACGCGTCGAGCGGCTGGATCCAGCCGAGGCTGATCATCCGCGCCGCCATCCAGTCGGTCAGCACCATCATGTCGCGGCCGACCGGCTCACAGGCGCCCAGCTGGTTCTTCACCTTGGCGTAGAACTCGGAGTTGTCGTTCACGTCGTCGGTGTACTTCACGGTGACACCGGTCTGCTCCTCGAACAGGTCGCGGGTGTTGCCGGCGTCCTTGCGGGGGTCGATGTAGCCCGGCCAGTTGGAGATGATCACCCGCGGGTCGCTCGCGGAGACGTCCTCGGCCCGGCACTTGAGCGGATCCTGCTGAGCACCGGCGACGTCGAAGAACGGCAGGTCGAGGGCGGCGACGCCGAGCCCCCCGAGCGCCAGCCCACCGGCACCGCGCAGCACCCCGCGCCGAGTCAGCCCCGGCCTCGGTCCCAGCCTGTCCCGCGCCATGGAGCTCCCTTCGAGCAACGGTCCCGTGGGTTCGGATCGTGCCACGACACCGGCGGCCCGACAAGCGATCCCGTCGGCACGAAACCTTTGCGCAACGAAATCCTTCGTTCGAGGGACACGCGCGAAACCTTTGACCGGTTGCCCGGGCGGTGTCAGCATTCGCCCATGACCCGCAAGCAGGAGCGAGCC
>JBAZRQ010000242.1:0-4536 GCA_041662925.1 Nocardioides sp.
CCGCTCTCACCCTCAGTTCTCCTACGTGAAATCCACAGAACGGTAACAAAACATCCACATATGTGATGGTCTAGACCAACTAGATCAATAATCCGGTAACAGGTGACTCTCAGGCTCGGGGACTGTTGAATCGTCCACGAGCAGCATCCCCACTTGGCTGCCGAGGCCTTCCCCCCCATCTGGACGATCCGTCCAGAGGAGGCATCGGACAGTTCTGGAAGGAGGGGGAATGATCACCGTCATCGCCATCGTCTGTGTGGTCCTCGTCGCCTGGCCCATCGCGTGCGGCAGCTCGGCCCCGGCCTCCGCCCGGACCCGCAACCGCGACGCCGACCGGCGCGCCCGCTACGTCGAGGCACACCCGCGGCACGCCAACTCCGGCGACATCGAACGGCGCCTCCTCGCCGCCGACCTGACGCCGGCCGAGGCCCGCCTCGTGGTCGAGAAGGCGTCCGCCCACGGGATCAGGCCCTTCACCATGTGGATGTGGATCGACCAGTACGACGCGAAGACGCTGGCGGTTGTCGTGACCGCCGACCTGAGCCACCACGAGCTGCTCGCACACCTGGGCAGCGGCACCGTCCCCGACCTGGAGCAGCTGCAGCTGTTCGCCTCGATCAACGGCCTCCCCGTGACCGAGCGCAAGCTGAAGGTCCCCGTCACCGCCACGGTCGTCCTCACCGGCGGCCCTCACGACACCCGCAAGGCCTCCCAGGACGACGCAGCGCAGGAGTCAGCGGCACCCTCCATGCCGCCGATCTTCGAGCCCGGTTCCTGGCCCTACACCGAGTGGAGCGCCGGCGAGCTGCCGAGCATGCCCCAGAGTGACAATCCCGAGTCCGGCTCGGGCGGGATCATCGCGGCCTGACCCAACCCTCCCGTGGGTCAGGGCGCGATGCCCGTCCGCTTCACCACCCGCGCTCGCGCCACTCCGCCTTCGGGGCCAAGGTCCCGCGATCTGCCGACCTTCGCACCTGCCGCCTCCGCCTCGTCGCTTCTAGCGTGGGTCGATACGGCTCAGATTGGGCCGCATCGCGAGGAGGATGACATGCGGCTCTGGAAACTGGTGGTCACGGTCCTCACGCTGGTTCTGGTGGCAGCGACGTTCGCGCCGACGCCGGCCAGCGCGCACGGTCGGATCGCCGTAGGGGACTACCCCTGCTACACGTACAACTCGAGCAGCCAGAAGGTCTACACCGGGTACGTCTTCCGGGTGCGGGCGCCCGGCAAGTACGCGTTCGTCAGTCCCGGACATTGGGTCAAGAGGGGGAAGTTCGCGCATCCGCGGCGCGGAGGCGGCCTCCGGTGGACCAGCGGGTTCCTGGCCAAGGCGGCCCGCGGGCATCACATGTTCAACGAGTCGTTGGGCATGAACGTGATCGAGATCCTGTGGAACAAGCCGCGAGGCGGCGAGGACTACTACGACTGCTTCCAGTAGTCAGGCGGGGCGCCGGGGGCCTCTCCGGGCGTCCGGGGAGGACCGGCTACCAGCCCCGGGCGCGCCACTCCGCCAGGTGCGGACGCTCCGCACCGAGCGTCGAGTCGCCGCCGTGGCCGGGGTAGAACCAGGTGTCGTCGGGCAGCGTGCCGAAGACCTTGGTCTCGACCTCGTCGACCAGCAGGGCGAACGCGGCATCGTCGCCGAAGGTGTTGCCGACCCCGCCCGGGAACAGCGAGTCGCCGGTGAACAGGTGCGGGTGCCCGTCGGGGTCGCGGAAGGCCAGGGCGATCGAGCCCGGGGTGTGGCCCGCGATCGCGATCACCTCGAGGGTGCAGTCGCCCACCGCGACCTGGTCGCCGTCACCGACGGTGCGCGTGACCGGGACGCCGGTCTGCTCGGTGATCGCAGCCGCGTCCGGCGCACCGGCCACGACCTCGGCGCCGGTCGCCTCCACCACGGCGGCGAGCGCCCGGTGGTGGTCCCAGTGCTGGTGGGTGGTGACCACCGTCGTGAGCCCCCCTCCGTTGACCGCGTCTCCGATGAGGGCGAGGAGCACCTCCGGCTCGGCGGCAGCGTCGATCAACACCTGCTCGCCGTTGGCCCGGCACCGCAGCAGGTAGCAGTTGTTGGACATGGTCTCGTCGACCGCGACCTTGGTGATCGTCAGGCCACCCAGCTCGCGGACCTGGGCGGCACCGCCCGGCGTCACGTCTCCCGTGTAGGTCATGGTCACCAGTCCTCGATCCTCGGCAGTCCGCCGCTGTCGCTCGTCAGTCCTTCTCCGTCACCGCGGCCCGTCAACCACCACCCCAGGTCGGCGGCGCTGCCGCTGACGGTGGGGGAGCTGTCGGTCACGTCCCCACACTGCCAGGTGCCGTCGAGGTCGGTCGGTGCGGCCGTGAACGGCTCGGCCCAGGCGTCGCGCTTCACCATCGCCCCGAGCAGCCGGCCCGAGAAGGACGCCGGCCAGTCGGCATGCGTGAAGGCCAGGCCCAGGTCGGCGTGGTGGATCTCCACCTCGCGCAGTCGCATCCCGGGGACGGCGTACGCCGTGAACGTGCGGTCGTTGCCCGGCGTGCGCTCGATCCGGGTCGACCAGGCGTCCGTCGGCAGGGCGGCCAGCGCGGCGGCCAACCGGGTCGCCGAGCTCAGCAGTCGCTCCCGGAGCTCGGCGGGGTCGGCTGTCGCGAGCGCCTCGATGTCGCGGTCGCGGCGCTCCTGGGACAGGTACATCGCGACCGCCTTGCCCTGCCCGATCCCGGTCAGGGCTCCGGCCAGGCCCTCGGCGTTGAGCGCGAGGTGGGCGACCACGTGGGCCCGCGACCAGTCCGGCAGGCCGGACGCCCCGGCGTACTGCTCGTCGTCCATGGCGTCGACGGTGCGGACCAGCCGCTGGGTCGCGTCGTGGAGGTCTTCGATGACGGTCTCGTCTGCTGCCATGGCCCCATCCTGGCCCGGGACCGACAAATTCGGGACTGTCGGTGGTGCGTGAGAGTCTGAGAAGACATATCCAGGTCGAGTTCGAAGGACGACAGTGGCGGATCAGCTCATCATCCGGGGGGCCCGGGAGCACAACCTCAAGGACGTCTCGCTCGACCTGCCGCGAGACTCCCTCATCGTCTTCACGGGCCTGTCCGGCTCCGGCAAGTCGTCCCTGGCCTTCGACACGATCTTCGCCGAGGGCCAACGGCGCTACGTCGAGTCGCTGTCGGCCTACGCGCGCCAGTTCCTCGGGCAGATGGACAAGCCCGACGTCGACTTCATCGAGGGGCTCTCCCCGGCGGTCTCGATCGACCAGAAGTCCACCAGCAAGAACCCTCGCTCGACGGTCGGCACGATCACCGAGGTCTACGACTACCTCCGCCTGCTCTACGCGCGCGCCGGCCGGCCGCACTGCCCCACCTGTGGCTCGCCCATCGAGCGGCAGACCCCGCAGCAGATCGTCGACAAGGTGCTGTCGCTCGAGGAGGGCCGGCGCTTCCAGGTGCTCGCGCCGGTCATCCGCGGCCGCAAGGGCGAATACCTCGAGCTCTTCCGGCAGCTGCAGGCCCAAGGCTTCTCCCGCGCGAGAGTCGACGGAGATACCCACTCCCTGGACGCTCTGCTGACTGACGGACCCCAGCTCGACAAGCAGAAGAAGCACACGATCGAGGTCGTGGTCGACCGGCTCGCGGTCAAGGAGACCTCCAAGCGGAGGCTGACCGACTCCGTCGAGACGGCGCTCAACCTCGCCGGCGGTCTGGTGCTGCTCGACTTCGTCGACCTGGATGCCAAGGACCCTGGGCGCGAGATGCGCTTCAGCGAGAAGATGTCGTGCCCCAACGACCACCCGATCGACACCGACGAGCTCGAGCCGCGCTCGTTCTCGTTCAACTCCCCGTTCGGCGCCTGCCCCGCCTGCCACGGCATCGGCACCCGGATGGAGGTCGACCCCGAGCTCGTCGTACCCGACCCGACGGCCACCCTCGGCGAGGGCGCCATCCAGCCCTGGAGCCAGGCCCACGTCGCCGACTACTTCCTCAAGCTGCTGGCCGCCCTCGGTGAGGAGGTCGGCTTCGACCTCAACACCCCCTGGGAGCAGATCCCCGCCAAGGCGCAGCGCTCCGTGCTCGACGGCCACTCGACCAAGGTGCACGTGGTCACCCGCAACCGCTACGGACGCCAGCGGGCCTACTACGCCGCGTTCGAGGGCGTCCGCCCCTACATCGAGCGGCGGCACCGGGAGGCCGAGTCCGACACCAGCCGGGAGCGGTTCGAGGGCTTCATGCGCGAGGTGCCGTGCCCGACCTGCGGCGGCAGCCGGCTCAAGCCGGTCTCCATGGCGGTGACCCTGGGCGGCCGCAACATCGCTGAGGTCTGCGCGCTGCCGATCAACGAGTCCGCCGAGTTCCTGCGCGACCTCGACCTGAGCGCGCGCGAGCGCCAGATCGGCGAGCGGGTGCTCAAGGAGATCCAGGAACGGCTCAACTTCCTGCTCGACGTCGGTCTCGACTACCTCTCCCTCGACCGGCCCTCCGGGTCGCTGTCGGGCGGGGAGGCGCAGCGGATCCGGCTCGCCACGCAGATCGGAGCCGGCCTGGTCGGGGTGCTCTACG
>JBAZRQ010000243.1:0-4520 GCA_041662925.1 Nocardioides sp.
CCTCGGACCTGCTCACGCTGCGACTCATGTAAGGGACATCGGCGGCGTGGAGCCACTACGCAGCTGAGGTTCCAGGGTTGCATGGTCATCCCGGTTGGTTCGGGGAGTGGCGTCGAGAACGGCTCTGGGGAGGTTGCCTGATGGGTGGTCTGCCCCGTTGCACTGATTGCCATCTCCGGCTGGCCACGGATGCCCCGGATGAGGGAAGTGGCTCGGCTCGTCGAGGCCGGGGCCGTTTGCAGCACATGAGTGGGAGCCGCGGTTGGCGCGTGTCTTCCTTGGGACCGTGGCTCGAGTACGACGCTCTCGTCGGACGTGACCGGTGTCGATCACATCGTCGCGTCCGAAGGAGGACACATGAGCAGCAGACGCCTGGTCGGGATCGATCTGGGCATTGCCAGCGCACACACCGTGCGGGTGCTGGACGAGACCGGCAAGACCATCGCGAAGCGCAAGGCCTGGCCGACCGAGCAGAGTCTGGCCGATGTCGAGAAGACCGCGCTCACAGGCGCCCCGGACGGGGCGGTGTTGGAGGTCGTGATGGAGCCGACCGGGCCGGCGTGGCTGCCGATCGCGGTGTTCTTCCAGGCCCGCGGGCATGTCGTGCATCGGGTGTCCTCGGCCAAGGCAGCTGACCTGCGTCGGTTTCTGTCGCGGCACACCAAGACCAACGGGATCGACGCCGACACCCTGGCGCGGCTGCCGCTGTTCGATCCCGACGGGCTGCAACCACTGCGGCTGCCGGACGCGGAGCAGGCGGCGTTGGACCGCCGCGTGCGTGCCACCGACCGGCTGACCCGAGCCGGCGCGGAGCACAAGCGACGGATCAAGGACCTGGTCCGGCAGTTGCTGCCGATGACCCCGCTGGCCGGCGATCTGGGGGTCGCGGATCTGGCGGTCTTGGAGCGCTACGCCGACCCCAACGCCCTGATCCGGCTGGGAGCCAAGCGGCTCACTGCGTTGATCGAGAAGGCCTCCCACGGTCACCAGGGTGTCGACCGTGCTCAGCAGTGGCTGGACGCGGCAAGGTCCGCGGTCGAGCTCTACGCCGGCCACCCGGCGGTCGCGTTCACCGACCTGGCTGCCGAGGTTGCCACCGAGGTCCGGCTGCTGCGAGCGGTCCAGACCGAGCTCGCCGACCACGCGAGGGCCCGTGAGGACGCCTACCGATGGGTCGACCCGCTCGAGCTGGCCCGCAGCCTGCCCGGCGTGGCGGAGATCAGCGGCCCCGCCCTAGTCGCGGCGATCGGCGACCCGAGCCGGTTCCCAACCGGCAAGGCGTTCCGGTCCTACACCGGGCTGGTGCCGAAGGCATCCGAGACCGGCGACACCGACCGCAAGGGCCAGCCCATGTCCAAGGCCGGATCCTCGCTGCTGCGCACCACCCTGATCCGGGCCGCGGACAACGCCCGCCACCAAGACCCCCAGTTGGCCCGGATCTACTACGTCCAGATGGTCGAACGCGGCAAGGACCACCTCGGCGCGCTGTGCGTGCTCGCAGCCAACCTCGGCGAACGGTTCTGGGCCGTGATGAACCGCCAGATGCCCTACGTCATCTGCGACACCGACGGCCACGCGGTCACTCCCAGCGAGGCCAAAGCGATCATTGCTGAACGCTGGAGCGTCCCACCCGACGTCCGTGCCCGACGCCGCAGCAAGAAGGCGGGGAAGGCCCCCCAAACAGTCCGAACCGGACAGTCAGCACGGGGCGACCTTCCCCAGCCACGATCTTCAACGGCACCCGACAGTCAGGTCAACAAAAGACCCGCTTGACAGGCCGATCCCCCATAGGGAATCAGCGCAGCCGGCCGAGGTAGGCCGAGGCCTGCCGCAGCTGCACCAGGCGCCGCTCCCAGGTCACGCCGACCACGGTGAGCAGTGTGCCCGCGAGACCGATGACGACCCACTGCGGAGTCTGTCCGGCGTAGGGCGCGAGCTCCCTCAGCACGAGCACCGCGCCGACCGACGCGCCGGTCACGAGCGGGGAGCTCCAGCGCAGCAGGGCTCCGGCCAGGACCAGCGTCAGGCAGGCCACCCCGAGCAGGGCGGCGCGCAGCGACACGGGGTCGGTGGCGACCACCCACAGCAGCGACGGCACCGTCGCGAGCACCAGTCCCGGGGCCACGGACGCCGAGGTGGACGCCGTGGGGTCGCGACGCATCCGGTCCAGCCCGACCAGGACCAGGGCGACCGCCGACGGCAGCGTGTAGGCCTCGGGGGCGTCGACGCCCAGGTCAGCCAGCCGGACCCAGGTCGCGAGAGCCAGCAGGAACCCACCCAGCCACGCGAGCGGACGTCGGGACTCGTGCACCACGGCGGTCGCGGTGACCAGGGCGCCGGCGACGGTGAGGTGGATGGCGAGCGCGGTCGGGGTGTCGTCGGCGCTGAGCACGCTGACCGCGGCGGCCACTGCGCCAGCGAGCGCGGCGGAGACCTCGATCTCCACGCGCGGGCGGGCGATGGCCAGCAGCCCGACGACGAGCAGGACCGGTACGGCGCGCTGGACGGTGGGCACGTCCGCCAGGTCGAGGGAGAACCACAGCAGGGCGGCACCTGCGGCCGGGAGCAGCAGGTCCCCGATCGAGGTCGCCATCGGGAAGCGGCCTCGGAGCGTGAGGGCTGTGGCCGCCGCGGTGATGGCAGCGAGGACCAGGGTGAGCATCAGCTCGCTGGGACGGCTCGCCAGCAGGGCGACACCGAGGACGCCGACCCCGAGCACTGCCTCGGTCGCGCCGACGGTGGTGGTCCGGCGCAGTGCGTCGGCGACCAGGCCGGCGCCGAGCACGCCGATCGCGGCGACGACTGTCCACAGCGGCACCGGGTAGAGAGCCAGGGTCGTCACGGCCGCGGCGGCGAGGGCGCCGACGGCGACGGGCCAGAGCCGGCGCACCTGCGTGGCCGGCAGCCAGACGGCGCAGACGAGCAGCAGCGCCGCGACCGACGGCAGCACCAGGGTGGGGTGGGCCAGCGTCTCGTCGCTGCTCAGGCGCAGGGCCGAGCTCGGGCCGCCGTCCGCCTCATCCGTGAGGACCCGCACCGCGGCCTCGAGGGCCAGTCCCACGGTGACCAGGCCGACCGGGACAGCGGCCAGCGTCGCCGGCACCTTCGCGACGACCGCCCATGAGGACGGCGCGGCGAACGAGGCCGCGGCCCAGGCGGCCGCAACGCCGACGGCGACGAGGGTGGCGGCGGTGAGCGACTCGTCGTACGCCGGCAGGGTGAGCGTGATGCTCAGCAGGCTGGCCGCGGCGGCGGCGCAGGACACGACGGTCTCGCGGCGCCGGTCGAAGGCCACGGGAAGCAGCAGCATCCCGGTCGCGGCGAGCAGCGCCCAACCCGGCCCCTCCGCCCAGACCGTCTCCACCGTCAGGGACCCGGCGACCTGGAGGTCGTCGACGACCCTGGTCGTGAGCCCGATCCAGGTGACGGTGGCACCGCCGAACGCGAGCCAGGGCAGCGCCGCGAGCGTGGTCAGCCGGCCGACCGCGGCGAGCGCCGCGAAGGCGAGGACCCCGGCGCCGAGCACGAGGAGGTCGTGGGTGGTGAGCTGGACGGCGGCGAAGATGCTCAGGCAGAGGCCGGCGGCGGCGGCGACCTGGGGGGCGGCCAGTCGTGGCGGGGCCAGGGCGAGGGCGAGGGAGACGGCGGCGACGACGGCGCCGACCATGAAGACCAGGCCCGCCTGGGACAGCTCGCCGAGCCAGCCCGCGTTGTCGGCGCCGACGACGTCGAGCACCAGCAGCCCCAGGGCCACGACCGTGAGGGACTCGCCGGCCATACGCAGCCCGCGCCCTCCGAGCCAGCCGCCGAGGGCTCCGGTGGCGACGGTGAGGGTGACCAGGACCGCCGTACGGCCGCCGACGCCGAGCCACGACCACGCCACGGCCAGGAAGATGACCGCCGCGACGAGCAGGCAGATCGCGCCGAGGCTGAGCAGGATCTTGGGCACCGACGCCGCCCGCAGGCCGGTACGACGGTCGGCGGTACGCGGCGGGAGCGGCGGCGCGGCGGGGTAGGCGGGGAGGGGCGGGGGTGCTGTGCCGGTCGCTCGGAGCTCAACGAGCAGGTGGTCGGCGTAGGTGAGCGTCCGCAGCAGCTCGGCGGCCAGCGGGTGCGTGAGCGGGAGATCGCAGGAGGGGCACCGCACGGCTCCGACCGGGAGCACCGCGTGGCAGTCGGGGCAGGCGAGCGGGTCGGCGTATCGGGTCATGTGTTCATCACACCTCCGGGACGTGCCTGTCCGCGCGTGCGCTGAGGCTCATCGGCGGTGAGCCTGGGTACTCACGGGGCCAGCTCGGCGAGGCGGGCCAGTGCCTGCGGGAAGATCTCAGCGGGCGGGGTGACCAGCCCGGCGCCGACCTGGCCGACGCCGGCGAGCCGGCCGGCCATGCCGGTGTTGATCTGGGGCAGGATCCCGGTGCGGCAGACGCGGGTGACGTCGATGCCGGTGGGCGTGCCCTGGAACTCCAGCACCGGCACCGACCAGCGGGGGTTCTCGGCGAGCGTGATCTCGTGCATGC
>JBAZRQ010000244.1:0-4516 GCA_041662925.1 Nocardioides sp.
CTCCGGCTCCGGCGGGGGCTCCGGGCTCGGCGTGGGCGTGGGTGTCGGTGTGGGCGTCGGAGTCGGAGTCGGGTCCGGGCTCTCGGAGCCGGTGACGTCGGGGCCGCGTTGCCCGACGGACGGGCCCGCCTGGGGGTCGTCGCTGTTGCGGGTCGCCCAGCCCACGCCGAAGACGGTGCCGGAGAGGAGCGCGGCGATCGCGACGATGAGCGCGAGGCGACGGACGAACAACATGACGGGATCCCTATCGATTCTGGTGCGTGTACTCAGGGGACGCGACCGGAGGCCGGATGGTTGCGAGGCACGGGCCACTTTCCGGCACCGTGACCAAGCCGTTACCGGCCGTGGGTGGGGTGGGAGCCCGCGAGGGCCCCCGTACGATCTGCCCGTGGCCCGCGCTGAGCTCGACAAGCAACCGACCGACGTACGCCGGATGTTCGACGCGGTCGCGCGCCGCTACGACGTCACCAACGACGTGCTGTCCCTGGGCCAGGACCGGCGTTGGCGGCGCGACGTGATCGAGGCGGTCGACCCGCAGTACGGCGAGCTGGTGCTCGACCTGGCCGCCGGCACCGGCACCTCCAGCCAGCCGTTCGCCGACCGTGGCGCGACGGTCGTGCCGTGCGACTTCTCGCTCGGGATGCTGCGGGTCGGCAAGCAGGCCAGGCCGCACCTGCCATTCACCGCCGGTGACGGCACCCAGCTGCCCTTCGCCGACGACACCTTCGACGCGGTGACGATCTCGTTCGGCCTGCGCAACATCGTCGACCCGGCGGCGGGCCTCGCCGAGATGCTGCGGGTCACCCGGCCCGGCGGCCGCCTGGTCGTCTGCGAGTTCAGCCACCCCACGTGGGCGCCGTTCCGCACCGTCTACATCGAGTACCTCATGAAGGCGCTCCCCACCGTGGCCCGCGCGGTCTCGTCCTCGCCCGACGCCTACGTCTACCTCGCCGAGTCCATCCGGGCCTGGCCCGACCAGCGCGGCCTGGCTGACCTGGTGGCCGCGACCGGTTGGCAGGCCCCCGAGTGGCGCGACCTCTCCGGCGGCATCGTCGCCCTCCACCGCGCCACCAAGTAACCCCGACTCGGCGGGCGAATTAGGCAAGCCTCTCGTGCGCTAAATGCCCAGGTGAGAGGTCGTTTGGGGGTGGCCTGCCCTGGGTGTGACGGCGGCGGCGGCGAGTGGCAAGATGTGGGTCGCGCCACCTAGTGATTCGATTCACAAAGTCACAATCAGGGTCACAATCCCGGCGTGAGACACCAGGGAAGGGAACGGCTGGATGGAGCTCTACACGCCGGTGCTGGCGCTGGCCGGCCTTGCGGCGCTGTTCGCGATCGGCTCCGTGGCGATGAGCTCGGTGGTTGGCCCGAAGCGCTACAACCGGGCCAAGCACGACTCCTACGAGTGCGGCATCGAGCCCACCCCCCAGCCGGTCGGCGGGGGGCGTTTTCCGGTGAAGTACTTCATCACCGCGATGCTCTTCATCGTCTTCGACATCGAGATCATCTTCCTCTACCCCTGGGCCGTGCACTTCGACGCGATGGAGTTCTTCGGCCTGGTCGAGATGGTCATCTTCATCGCCACCGTGTTCGTCGCCTACGCCTACGTATGGCGACGCGGCGGCCTCGAATGGACTGAGCGCCGCCATGCCCGCACATTGCCTGCGTCGTCGTCGGTCGACGGCCGCTCCGCTGCGCTCCGCTGAAGGCCGCCTTGCCTCCTCCGTCTTGGCACTGCACGAGCCTGGCGACGCTCAGCCGCTCGCACCGACCTGCATCGAAGGGACCCTCTGAATGGGTATCGAAGAGAAGCTGCCGAGCGGCGTACTGCTGACGACGGTCGAGGGTGTCGCCGGCTACATGCGCAAGGCGTCGTTCTGGCCGGCCACGTTCGGCCTGGCCTGCTGCGCCATCGAGATGATGACGAGCGGCGGCCCCAAGTACGACCTCGCCCGGTTCGGCATGGAGGTCTTCCGGGCCAGCCCCCGCCAGGCCGACCTGATGATCGTCGCCGGCCGGGTGAGCCAGAAGATGGCGCCCGTCCTGCGCCAGATCTACGACCAGATGCCCGACCCCAAGTGGGTCCTCGCGATGGGCGTCTGCGCCAGCAGCGGCGGGATGTTCAACAACTACGCGATCGTCCAGGGCGTCGACCACGTCGTACCGGTCGACATGTACCTCCCCGGCTGCCCCCCGCGGCCGGAGATGCTGATCGACGCGATCCTCAAGCTCCACGACCAGGTCCAGGGCGCCAAGCTCGGGGTCAACCGGCTCGCGGAGATCGAGACTCTCGAGACCGCAGCGCTCACTGCGCTGCCCACTTCGGCGATGCGAGGACAGCTCAGGTGAGCGAGGACCAGAAGGACGTCGTGCCCGAGCCCAAGGGCCCCGAGCAGCCGGCGGTCGAGCAGTCGCCCGAGAACCTCCCCGCTCCGCCCAACGAGGTCACAGCCGTCGGTGCCCGCACCGGCATGTTCGGCACCAAGGGCACCGGGGACACCAGCGGCTACGGCGGCCTGGTCGCCCCCATCGTCTTCCCGGCTCCGGCCCAGCGCCCCTACGGCGGCTGGTACGACGAGGTGGCCGACGCTCTCGAGGGCTCGCTCGGCAACGTGGTCGTCCACCGCGGCGAGATCACGTTCCACGTGCGTCGCGAAGACATCGTGCAGGTCGCCCAGACCCTGCGCGACGACCCCAAGCTGCGCTTCGAGTTCTGCGCCGGCGTCAGCGGCGTCCACTACCCCGACGACAAGGGCAACGAGCTGCACGCGGTCTACCACCTGCTCTCGATGACCCACAACCGCCGGATCCGCCTCGAGGTCAGCGTCCCCGATGCCGACCCGCACATCCCGTCGCTGGTCGGTGTCTACCCCACCAACGACTGGCACGAGCGCGAGACCTACGACATGTTCGGGATCATCTTCGACGGCCACCCCGCGTTGACCCGGATCCTGATGCCCGACGACTGGCCGGGCCACCCCCAGCGCAAGGACTACCCGCTGGGCGGCATCCCCGTCGAGTACAAGGGCGGCACCATCCCGCCGCCCGACCAGCGCAGGAGCTACAACTAAATGTCACCCCACAACGTTCTTCGCGTCCCCCGCTTCGCTCCTCCCGCGAACAACGCTGCGGGGACCCCGACCCATCGGAGCGATGTCGCATGACACAGGACATGTACGCCGGCGCCTCGGAGACCAGCGACGGCAAGGTCTTCACCGTGACCGGCCAGGACTGGGACTCCATCGTCGAGGGCCTGGCCGAGGACGCCGCCGACGAGCGCATCGTGGTCAACATGGGTCCCCAGCACCCGTCGACGCACGGCGTGCTCCGGCTGATCCTCGAGATCGAGGGCGAGACCGTCACCGAGGCCCGCTGCGGCATCGGCTACCTCCACACCGGCATCGAGAAGAACACCGAGTACCGCTCCTGGGTGCAGGGCACGACGTTCGTGACCCGGATGGACTACCTCAGCCCGTTCTTCAACGAGGCGACCTACTGCCTGGGCGTCGAGCGGCTGCTCGACATCGAGGACCAGATCCCCGAGAAGGCCAGCGTCATGCGGGTCCTGCTCATGGAGCTCAACCGGATCTCGTCGCACCTGGTCTGCGTCGCCACCGGCGGCATGGAGATCGGCGCGCTGACGGTCATGACGATCGGCTTCCGCGAGCGCGAGCTGGTGCTCGACCTGTTCGAGCTGATCACCGGCCTCCGCATGAACCACGCCTTCATCCGCCCCGGCGGCGTCGCCCAGGACCTCCCCCCGGGAGCGCTGGACGAGATCCGCGCGTTCGTGGCGCTGATGAAGAAGCGCCTCCCCGAGTACGCCGCCCTGTGCAACGCCAACCCGATCTTCCGGGCCCGGCTGGACGGGGTGGGCCACCTCGACCTCGAGGGCGTGATGGCGCTGGGCGTCACCGGCCCGGTGCTGCGCAGCACCGGCTACGCGTGGGACCTGCGCAAGACCGAGCCCTACTGCGGCTACGAGGACTACGACTTCGACGTACAGACCTGGGACACCTGCGACGCCTACGGCCGCTTCCGGCTCCGCCTCAACGAGATGTGGGAGTCGCTGAAGATCATCGAGCAGGCCGCCGAGCGACTGGCCGGCCTCGAGGGTGCGCCGGTCATGGTCGCCGACAAGAAGATCGCCTGGCCCAGCCAGCTCGCCATCGGCAGTGACGGCATGGGCAACAGCCTCGACCACATCCGCCACATCATGGGTGAGTCGATGGAGGGCCTGATTCACCACTTCAAGCTCGTCACCGAGGGTTTCCGGGTCCCGCCCGGCCAGGCCTACGTGCCGATCGAGTCGCCGCGCGGCGAGCTCGGTGCCCACCTCGTCTCCGACGGCGGCACCCGCCCGTTCCGGGTCCACTTCCGTGACCCGTCGTTCACCAACCTGCAGGCCACCAGCGTGATGAGCGAGGGCGGCATGATCGCCGACGTCATCGTCGCCATCGCCTCACTCGACCCCGTCATGGGAGGCGTAGACCGGTGACTCTTTCAGCCGAGACGT
>JBAZRQ010000245.1:0-4498 GCA_041662925.1 Nocardioides sp.
ACACCGTCAAGGTCAAGCTCCTCGGCGGCCCGAGGCGCAACGTCCGCATCCTCGGCATCGACACCCCGGAGGTCTTCGGCGGCAAGGAATGCGGCGGACCCGCCGCATCAAGGGCAGCGAAGAAGATGCTGCCCCGCGGCACCCGGGTGCTGCTGGTCTCGGACCGGTCGCAGGACCTCAAGGACCGCTACGGCCGCCTGCTCCGCTACGTCGAGAAGGGCAGGATGGACGTGGGCCGCAACCAGCTGAAGCAGGGCCACGCGACGGTCTACGTGTTCGACAAGCCGTTCAAGCGCGTGCAGTCCTACCGCGCCGGCCAGGCCGCCGCGAAGCGTCAGAACAAGGGCATCTGGAAGCACTGCCGCTGACGAGCGCGTGCTTGAATCGAAGGATGCACGACCCTGTGGACGCCGCGTTCGAGGCGGCCCCGCGCAAGGAGTTCCTGCCGCGAGACCAACGCGAGCGGGCGTCGTACGACGGTCCGCTCGACATCGGCCACGGGCAGACGAACTCCCAGCCGAGGACGGTCGCGGCCATGCTCCGCCTGCTCGACGTGCAGCCGGGTGACATGGTGCTCGACGTCGGCTCGGGATCGGGCTGGACCACCGCGCTGCTCGCCCACCTGACCGGCCCGGCCGGCGACGTGATCGGCGTGGAGCTCGAGCCGGACCTGGTCGCGTTCGGGGCCGGCAACCTCGCCCGGGTGGGGCCGTCGTGGGCGCACATCGTGCCCGCCGTGCCGGGCGTGCTCGGGCTGCCGGACCACGCGCCGTACGACCGGATCCTGGTCTCCGCGGAGGCCCGCCGGCTTCCGGACGCCCTGGTGGACCAGCTCGAAGAGGGAGGCCGGATGGTGCTGCCGGTCAACGGGACGATGCTGCTCGTCGAGCAGCAGGAAGGGGAGCCTCGGGTGAGCCGGCACGGCAGCTACCGGTTCGTGCCGCTGCTCTGACGCACCTCCCGTTGCGGCATTTCCGCCCTGACCTGGGAGAGTTGACCCGATGAGCAGCCCCACCGACACCCGCGCGCGCCGCACCTTCGCGGTGATCAGCCACCCCGACGCCGGCAAGTCGACCCTCACCGAGGCCCTGGCGCTGCACGCCCGGGTGATCTCGGAGGCGGGCGCGGTGCACGGCAAGGCCGGCCGCCGCGGGACCGTGTCGGACTGGATGGAGATGGAGCGCTCGCGCGGCATCTCCATCACCTCCGCGGCGCTTCAGTTCGACTACCGCGACCACGTGGTCAACCTCGTCGACACCCCCGGGCACTCCGACTTCTCCGAGGACACCTACCGCGTGCTCTCCGCGGTCGACTCCGCGGTGATGCTGGTCGACGCCGCCAAGGGCCTCGAGCCGCAGACGCTCAAGCTCTTCCAGGTCTGCGCCCACCGCGGCATCCCGGTCATCACCGTCATCAACAAGTGGGACCGGCCCGGCCTCGACCCGCTTGCGCTGATGGACGAGATCGAGAAGCAGATCGGGCTCAAGCCGACGCCGCTCACCTGGCCGGTCGGTCAGTCCGGCGAGTTCCAGGGCGTGCTGGACCGCCGTACCGGCCACTTCATCCACTTCACGCGTACGGCGGGCGGCGCCACCCGCGCCCCCGAGCGTCACGTCCCTGCCGATGAGGCCGCCGGCGTGGCCGGCGACGCCTGGGCGGCGGCCCTCGAGGGCCACGAGCTGCTCGAGATGGACGACGCCGACCACGACCAGGAGCGCTTCCTGGCCGGGCGCACCACCCCGGTCCTCTTCGCTTCGGCCCTGCAGAACTTCGGTGTCGCCCAGCTCCTCGAGATCCTCCTCGAGCTCGCGCCGCCCCCGTCGGCGACCGAGGCCGTCGACGGCACCCGCCGCGAGGTCGACGAGGAGTTCAGCGCTTTCGTGTTCAAGGTGCAGTCCGGCATGGACACCAACCACCGCGACCGGCTCGCCTACGCCCGGGTCTGCTCGGGCGTCTTCCAGCGCGGCATGGTGGTCAACCACGGCGAGACCGGCAAGCCGTTCGCGACCAAGTACGCGCAGGCCGTCTTCGGCCGGGAGCGGTCGGTGGTCGAGACCGCGCTGCCCGGTGACATCGTGGGGCTGGTCAACGCGTCCGCGCTGCGGGTGGGTGACACGATCTACGAGGGTCAGCCGGTGCGGTACCCGCCGATCGCCAGCTTCGCCCCCGAGCACTTCATGTCGGCGCGGGCCGCCGACACCGGCCGCTACAAGCAGTTCCGCCGCGGCATCGAGCAGATGGACCAGGAGGGTGTCGTGCAGGTGCTGCGCTCCGACCTCCGTGGTGACCAGGCACCGGTGCTCGCCGCTGTCGGCCCGATGCAGTTCGAGGTCGTCAGCGCGCGCATGGAGTCCGAGTACGGCGCCGCGATCCGGCTCGAGCGCCTGGACTACCAGCTCGCCATGCTCACCGACGCCGACGGCGTCGAGGCCCTCAGCGCCGTACGCGGCGTCGAGGTGATGCGCCGCTCCGACGGCGCCTTCCTCGCCCTGTTCCCGGACAAGTGGCGCGCCCACACCGCCAAGCGGGACAACCCCGACATCTTGCTCGAACAGCTGCCCGCGAGTGGTGGCTGACCATGGAGCCCAGCTCCACACACCAAGAACGGAGCTCCACGTGAGCCATCCCCATCCCGAGCTGCAGACGCCCCCCAAGCTTCAGAGGGGCGCCCTGCGCGTCGTGGCCCTCGGCGGCCTCGGCGAGATCGGCCGCAACATGACCGTCTTCGAGTTCGACGGCAAGCTGCTCGTCGTCGACTGCGGCGTGCTGTTCCCCGAGGAGCACCAGCCCGGCGTCGACGTGATCCTGCCCGACTTCAGCTGGATCCGGGACCGCCTCGACTCGATCGTCGGCATCGTGCTCACGCACGGCCACGAGGACCACATCGGCGGCGTGCCCTACCTGCTGCGCGAGCGCAGGGACATCCCGGTCATCGCGTCCCGGCTCACGCTGGCGCTGATCACCGAGAAGCTCAAGGAGCACCAGATCCGTCCGGTCCGCGACGAGGTCGCCGAGGGCGACCGCAAGTCGTTCGGGCCCTTCGACCTGGAGTTCCTCGCGGTCAACCACTCGATCCCCGACGGGCTCGCGGTCGCCATCCGCACGAAGGGCGGGACCGTCCTCCACACGGGCGACTTCAAGATGGACCAGTTCCCGCTGGACAAGCGGATCACCGACCTGCGCGGCTTCGCCCGCCTCGGCGAGGAGGGCGTGGACCTGTTCCTCACCGACTCCACCAATGCCGAGGTCCCGGGCTTCACGACGTCCGAGCGCGAGCTCGCGCCGGCCATCGAGAAAGTGTTCCGCACGGCGCCGAGGCGCGTGATCGTCTCGAGCTTCGCCAGCCACGTGCACCGCATCCAGCAGGTGCTCGACACCTCGCACGAGCACGGCCGCAAGGTCTCCTTCGTCGGCCGCTCGATGGTGCGCAACATGGGCGTCGCGCAGGACCTCGGCTACCTCAAGGTGCCGAAGGACCTGATCGTGCCCCTCGCGCAGCTCGAGAAGATGCCGGCCAACAAGGTGACGCTGATCTGCACCGGCTCGCAGGGCGAGCCGCTGGCCGCGCTGTCGCGGATGGCCAACCGTGACCACAAGATCCGCGTGGGCGAGGGCGACACCATCCTGATGGCCAGCTCGGTCATCCCCGGCAACGAGAACGCCATCTCCAACGTGATCAACGGCCTGACCCGCTGGGGCGCCAACGTCGTCCACAAGGGCAACGCCAAGGTGCACGTCTCCGGCCACGCCAGCGCCGGCGAGCTCGTCTACTGCTACAACATCGTGAAGCCGAAGAATGTGATGCCGGTCCACGGCGAGTACCGCCACCTGCGCGCCAACGCCGACCTCGCGATCGCGACCGGCATGGACCCCAAGAACGTCGTCCTCGCCGAGGACGGGGTCGTGGTCGACCTCCACCAGGGCAAGGCCACGATCACCGGCAAGGTGCAGGCCGGCAACATCTACGTCGACGCCCAGACCGTCGGTGGCGTCACCGAGGCCACGCTGAAGGACCGCCGTACCCTTGCCGAAGAGGGCGTGGTCACCCTGCTCGCGATCGTCGACGCCGACACCGGCAAGCTCGCCGACCCGCCGGACTTCCTCGTGCGCGGCTTCATCCACGAGCCGACGGCGTTCGACCCGGCGGTCCAGGTGATCGAGAAGACGCTGGCGCACGCCGCCCGCGAGGGGATCGGCGACGCCCGACAGCTCGAGCAGATGCTGGCACGTGACGTCGGCCGCTGGGCCCACAAGACCTTCCGCCGCACCCCGCTGATCATCCCGATCGTCATCGACGCCTGATCCGGACTCGCGGGCCTTCACGGTCCGCGGTCCACTAGCCTGCGGTGTGGTCCATGGGGGACCAGTCTCGAAGGAGGACCGCCGTGACCGACGAGCCGGCCGACCTGTTGCTGCGCGATCCGGCGTACGTCGCCCGGCTGCTGCCGCTGCTCCGGTTGGCGACCAAGTGGTGGTTCCGCTCCGAGGTGCGCGACAT